>CACNYU010000018.1 GCA_902624785.1 uncultured Prochlorococcus sp. | reverse complement strand
TAGTTATTAACAATCCTGAAATTATTCTTGCCAAGCCTGCTTTTGCAAAAGTAGTAACAAATTCATTTTTAGGAGGAGATGTACAAGTCGCTTTAGAGACAAGTAAAGAAAAATTGCCCAAAAACATTGAATATGCCACTTCAAAGTCATGTAATAAAGATTTAATAGTTTGTAAAGGAGATACAATTGAAGGGAAAAAATTATCTAGTTTATCTAATATTACAAATCGAATAAATCAACTTTTAAAAGATTCTAATCAGGAAAATTTAGTAGAAAATATTATTAATTCAATTGAACAATTTGATAGAACTCAAGAGAATCTTGATGAATTAATTTATTTATCAAAACAAGAAATTATTAGGGTGAAACCTTTGTTAGATGATCTTACGATAGCAGCTGGACATCTTAATACTATATTGGCAAGTATGAATGATTCGGAAACTCTTGAAGATATTAAATTAACCCTAGAAGCATCTAGCTCAATTTTTCAAAAGATGGATCTAATGGCTAATGACCTTGAATTATTAATGCAAGATCAGGAGCTAACAGGTGCTTTACGAGATTTAGCAATTGGACTTTCTAAATTTCTAAATGAAATTTATCCCTAGTTAAGATTAAATTTCGTTAATTGCATTTAAGGCCATAGCTGCAATAGCTTGATCAGTAGCTTTTGGAAGCTGAACATATTTTCCTTGAGCAGCATCCGCTAATTCTTTTCCAAATCCGCTTGCAATAAATTTGCGTTCAGTATCAATTACTAATAATTTAATTCCTAAGCTGGGATAATTAGATGCAACACTTAATACCTCTTCTTTTAGGTTCACATTATCGCTATCTTCCTCAACAGATTGACCTAGGGAAACTCCTAATGGGACATTACCTCTTCCATCAGTTATCCCAACCACTATCGCTTGACCAATATCACCAGTTGCAATTGCATTTTTAGCAACTCTAGCTGCTTGTGTTAAACCATGAGCCAAAGGAGAACCTCCTCCGCAAGGCATTGTTTCTAAACGTCGTTTTGCAGCAGTAATTGATCTGGTAGGTGGCAAAAGGACTTCTGCTTGATTACCTCGAAAAGGAATTAAAGACACCTCATCTCTATTTTCATAGGCTTCTGTAAGAAGTCTTATTACAGCACCTTTAGCACTTTGCATTCTATTTAACGCCATTGATCCGCTTGCGTCTACAAGAAAGATAACTAATGCTCCCGCCTTCTTTTGCAATAATTTTGCTCTAAAGTCACAATCTTCGACAATTATTTTTTTATTGGGGTTTTTTAACCTTCTAGATTTTTGATAAGGTGCCGCAGCTCTTAAAGTTGCATCCACAGCAATTTTACTTAATTTCCCTCTAGGGATTATAGGTCTGACGTATCTACCCCTAGTTTGACTTAATATTACTGATCTGTTTCCGCTATTTGATGCTTTAGATTTAGCAGAAGAGAAAAGTAGTAAATCAGGATCTACAGCGCAGGCTTCAGGATCTAGAATAAATTCTTCAGGAACATCAGGTATAGATTCTTCATCACCCTCTGACTCTTCTTCCTGATTATCTTCATTTGAATCAGACTCTTCATCTTTTGAATCCTCCTGATTCTGAGGTGGTGGTGGTGGTGTTTGATCTTCAGGAGGAGGAGGCTGCATATCATCATCATCATCCGGAGGCAACTGTTGTGATCTTGGAATAATTACAAGCCTTACAGCAACTTTAAGATCATCAGTATTTACAGAATCGCTTCCTCTTAAAGCGGCATTAGCTTTTGCAACCTTAACTGCGAATAATTCTGATCTATGACCTTCTATACCTCCTCTAATCGCCTCATTAACTAAATAGCTTATTTGTTCTTTACTTATACTTACATCTGGTAACCACTGCCTCGCTAATATCAATTGTGTAGATAAATTTTCCGTTTCTTCAGACCATTTTTCTGAAAACTTGATATTGTCCTCGGCATGCATCAAAACAGATTTAGTAATTTCAACTCTTTGAGTATTATCTATTGATTGATTAGCAGAAAGTACTATTGCAAATCTGTCTAAGACATGATCTCTTAGAATACCTTCTTCAGGATTATACGTAGCAATTAATAGTGATGTACATGGATGAGAAAGACTTAGACCATCTCTTTCAACATAATTTTGTTTCCTACCAGTCGCTTCAAGCACTAAGTTAACTATTCCATCATCTAATAAATTGATATCATCAATATATAAAACACCTCTATGTGCTTCGGCTAAAAGCCCAGGTTGGAACACTTGTTCACCTGAATTCAAGGAACTTGCAACATCAATAGATCCAACTAATCTATCCTCTGTAATCCCAATAGGAACTTGAACAAAAGGGGCTGGCACAACTTTGGTTGATATTGATTCTTTAAATTCAATTTCATCATTAAAATTAATATTTTCACATACCTTTAAAAGCCCTTGATCCCATTCTTCTGGTTTCCCAGGATCAAGATTTCTACTTATAGGTCTGAAGTTATCTTCATTAAGTTTTAAGTTTGTTAATGTTGCTTCACTATCAAGAATCTCAATTGGAGGAATTAAAGCATGTAAGCCTCTAGCTAATACAGACTTCCCGGTTCCCCTCCCACCTGCTATTATCACACCTCCTAAGCTTGGATCTACAGCTGCCAATAGTAAAGCTAATTTTAAAAGATTGTGTCCTGTTATTGCAGCGAGTGGAAATGAACTAGAGGAATATCTCTTACTCATCAACTCCTTGATATTTGTTGTGGATTTCACCTCTGGTTCCAAAGTCAATTTTTAAATCCCTGATATAGAATTTATCCAATAAAGTTACAATTTATAGTGGAATTATCAAATCTTAATATCAAAAATGGCTTATGCATATCATTAGGATCAAATATTGACAGTAAATTTGGTAACCCTGTTAATTCATTAATTGAATCAAAATGCAGGATTGAAAAAATAATAAATAATTTAGTTAATTTCAATCTCTCAGATAACTTAGAAAACAATACATTAAAAAATCATTTCAATTGGTCTTCTCTCTATCAAACAAGTCCTTTAGGAGTCGTTGAAGAACAACCTGATTATATTAATTGTATATTATTAGTCAAAGGAGATTTAATGCCTCACTCTTCAATCGAACATGCAAGATTCCTCCTAAAAGAATTTCAAAATTTAGAAAAAGAATTTGGAAGAAATAAATCATCGGAAGAGCAAAGATGGCGTCCAAGACCACTTGATATAGATATTTTGTGGTGGGATGATTTATATATTAATGATGATGATTTTAAAATTCCTCATCCAAGATTTAATAATCGTAATTTTGTAATTTCTCCTTTAGCAGAGGTGCTAAGTTTTACACAGAAAATAGAAAAATTAAATGTTAAAAACTGGGTATTGAATTAATGTCCAATTTCACAAAATTATTGTTAAGGTTAATTTATTTGAAGAAAAATGCAAAATAATAATTTAATAAAAAAGCCAATCTTTAAAGAAAAAATATCTGAGCTAAAGACTAATAAATTTAGTTTTGAGATAAATAGAATTGAACTTCCAAATGGACACGAAGGTGAATACGGAAGTATAAGATTTCCAAACGCGGCATTAGCCGTTCCAATAACAAGCGATAATAAAGTTATCATTCTTCGGCAATATAGATTTGCTGTTTCAAGATATTTACTTGAGTTTCCTGCAGGTACTTTAGAAGCAGGTGAAACACCAATTAATTCTATAAAAAGAGAGATACAAGAAGAGGCTGGCTACAAAGCTGAGGATTGGGATAAATTAGGAACTTTGGTTAATGCTCCTGGATATTCAGACGAGGTAATTCATTTATTCCTCGCGCGCAAATTACATAAATTAGATATTAACGTACAAGGTGATTTAGATGAAGATATTGAAGTATTAACTTTTCATCCTGATGAACTTGATAATTTAATTGCTAGTGGGCAAGAAGCTTTAGATGCAAAAACTATAACAGCATGGTTTAGAGCTAAACAATTTTTAAAGATCTAATGGAATATCCAAGAATTCTTTTTTGGCATAGAAAAGATCTTAGAGTTAATGATAATCAAGCTCTACTAAAAGCATTAGCCCTATCAAAAGCGATAACATCAATTTATATTTTTGATGAAACATACCCATATGATTACAACTCAAAATCTCGTTCATGGTTTTTAAGCGAAAGTTTAAAAGAATTAAATAAAAATTGGGAGAAAGCAGGAAGTCGATTACTTATTCAAAAAGGGAACCCCTCACATTTAATTTCTTACGTAGCAAAAATAATTAATGCCAAATATATATTTTGGAATAAAGCAATTGAACCTTATGAAATTAAAAGAGATGAAAAGATTAAAGCTGATTTGGCAAACTCAAATATTGAGATTGTTGAAGTGTGGGATCATTTATTAATTAATCCCTTAGAAATTTCTACTGGGAGCGACACCCCATATACCGTCTATGGTCCATTTTTTAAAAAGTTCAAAAATAAACTGGACAGAGTTAATTTTGATAATAAAGAGGATAAAGATATCAGATTTGAAAAATTAAAAGATTTAGATGATGAATTAATTGGGAGTAAATTGGTTACAAAATCTAAAATAATATTTGATGAATTTCTTAAAGATATTAATTTTTCAGGCATAGGAATATGTCCATGTAGACCTGGTGAAATTGGTGCAGAAAAATTATTAGAAAGTTTTTCTTCATCAAATAGAATCACATCTTATGAATTAGCTAGAGATTTCCCATCAGAAAATGGGACCTCATATTTAAGTGGCTCATTAAGATTTGGGACAATTAGTATAAGAACCCTTTGGGAAAAGACGCTGCATATAAAGTTAATAAATGAAGATCCTAAAAAAATCCAATCAATTGAAACATGGCAAAAAGAACTTGCTTGGCGAGAATTTTATCAACATTGCTTATTTCATTACCCAGAATTAGAAAAAGGTCCCTATAGAAAGAAATGGAATAATTTTTCATGGAATAATAATAAAGAATGGTTTAATCGTTGGTCTGAAGGACAGACTGGCGTACCAATAATTGATGCTTCGATGAGACAGCTAAATCAAAGTGGTTGGATGCATAATAGATGTCGTATGATTGTGGCTTCATTTTTAGTTAAAGATCTTATTTGCGATTGGAAATTAGGAGAAAAAAAATTTATGGAACTTTTAGTTGATGGGGATCTTGCAGCTAATAATGGAGGTTGGCAATGGAGTGCTAGCAGTGGGATGGACCCTAAACCATTAAGAATTTTCAACCCTTATACTCAAACTAAAAAATTTGATCCGCTCTGCAAATATATTAAATTTTGGATTCCTGAATTATCTGGGATTAATAATACAGAAATAATAAATGGTGATATTTCAGCACTAGAAAAAATTAATTATCCAAGTCCAATTGTCTCTCATAACGTCCAGCAGAGAATTTTTAAAACGCTTTATGCAACTATTTAAATAATATTGAAATAATCATTTATTATTAAGTTTAAATTCTCAATAACATAGATTTGTTCTTCATATGTAATTTCTGGAAACATTGGTAAACTAAGAACTTCTGTACATATTTTCTCGGTCTCTAAAAGTTCTTCTCTTTTATATAAAGTATTTTGATAAGCTTTTTGAGAATGAATAGGAATAGGATAATAAATGATAGTATTTATTCCCTTTTTCAGAAAATGACATTTCAAGAAATTCCTTAGAGATTTATACTTTTCCATATTTGTCTCAAACAATTCTTGGGGATTATCTTTAATTGAGAATCTATCATTTTTAAATCTAATAACAAATTGATTCCATGTATGAGAAGTTAATTTAGTATTTGTTTCAGGTAGGAAGAGAAAGTCATTTTTTTTGATTAAATTTAAGTAATTATTAGCAACCTTTTTTCTAGATTCAATCCATTTGGATATTGAATTTAACTTAACATTCAGAATCGCTGCTTGAATCGTATCTAGCCTACTATTATATCCAATTTGATTATGAGAATACCTCTTAGGACTTCCGTGTACTGCTAATTCCCTAATTTTTTTAGCTAAAAAAGCATCAGATGTTGTCACTGCTCCACCATCTCCTGCTGCTCCAAGGTTTTTTGTTGGAAAGAAACTAAAGCAGCCAATATCACCGATACTCCCAACTTTTTGACCATCCCAGGCTGTACATGTTGCCTGAGCACAATCTTCAATAATTTTTAGTTTAAATTTTTGAGCAAGTGTCTTAATTCTTGTCATGTCAACAGAATTACCAAATAAGTGAACTGGCATTATTGCTTTAGTTCTCGAATTAATTTTTTTTTCAATATTTTTTGTATCTATTAAATAAGTATTTGGATTTATATCCACAAAAACCGGTTTAGCACCAACATTGCTTATTGCTTCCGCTGTAGCAAAAAAGCTAAAAGATGAAGTAATAACCTCATCTCCTTCACCTATGTCTAAAGCTCTTAGAGCAAGAATTAATGCATCAGTACCACTATTACAACCAACAGCATATTTTGTACCTATCAGCGATGAGAAAGAATATTCAAATTGCTTAATTACATCTCCGCCAATAAATTGACCTCCTTTTAAAACCTTTAGAACTTCTTTTTCAATTTCAGAACCTATTTCTAAATATTGTCTTTCTAAGGTGAATGGAGGTACTTTCATAGTATTAATATTAATCTTAAACATTTTTATGCGGGATAAAAAGTTTTTTTACTTAAACCATTCAGGCTCATTTCCAGGAGACCATTTTATATTACATCCTAATGAGGGTATCTGATTTAACGGATAATCTTTTTCAGCAACCATCTCTTTAGCTGCTAAAATCAAATCTTCTCCCGTTACTGGAACATTATTTGAGGGTCTACTATTATCAAGCTGTCCATGATAAAAAAGAGAGAAATTTCCATTCCCTTTATTAGTGAAAAGATAGAAATCTGGCGTACAAGCAGCTTTTAATTTCTTTGCAAAGCTTTGATCCTCATCAAATAAATAGGGAAAACTCCAACCATTAATTTCAGCCTGCATTCTTAAATTCTCTGGAGAATCCCCAGGGTGAGTTTTGATATTATTACTTGAAATTGCAATTGTCTGAATATCATTTTCAATATCTTTGATTAACTTTGAAATATGAGTTTCAATATGCTTAACGAATGGACAATGAGCGCAAATAAACATTATAAACAAATGTCTTTCATCCAAATGGGAAAAATCAAATTTTTTATATTCTTTTAAATTAACATTAAGCATATCAGCATTAGGTAATGAAGTACCCAACTTGATAAACATAGAATTAGTTTTAACCATTGTTTATGAAGAAACTATATACTTGAAGAATATTGTATATTTTTGATTAATGTATTAACAAGTGCACCTTTTGTAGGAGAATAAGATAAATAATTAATAAAATGCTTCTTGATTTAACTGGGAAAAAAATTCTTGTAACTGGTATCGCTAATAACCGATCAATCGCATGGGGAATAGCACAACAGTTATCCAAAGCTGGGGCTGAGTTAGGAATAACCTACCTACCTGATGAAAAAGGAAGATTTGAATCTAAAGTCAGAGAGTTAACAAGTGATTTAAATCCCTCGTTATTTTTACCATTAGATGTTCAAAACCCATCTCAAATTGAAGAAGTATTTGAAAATGTCAAGAATAAATGGGAAAAAATCGATGGCTTAGTTCATTGTTTAGCATTTGCTGGGCGTGATGAATTGATTGGTGACTACAGTAATACTTCATCAGAGGGATTTGATAGAGCGCTTAATATAAGTGCTTATTCACTTGCACCTTTGTGCAAATATGCAAAACCATTATTCAGTAAAGGAGCAGGTGTGGTTTCTTTAACTTATTTAGGTTCTGAAAGAGCAATCCCTAACTATAATGTCATGGGAGTTGCCAAAGCCGCATTAGAAGCTTCAGTCAGGTACCTCTCCGCAGAGCTTGGACCTAAAGAACAAATAAGAGTTAATGCTATAAGTGCTGGCCCTATAAGAACTCTTGCTAGTTCTGCCATTGGGGGAATCTTAGATATGATTCATAATGTTGAAGAGAAAGCACCCTTAAGAAGAACAGTTACTCAAATAGAGGTAGGAAATACAGCAGCATTCTTATTAAGCGATCTTTCTAGCGGTATTTCGGGGCAAACTATTTACGTTGATGCAGGTTATTGCATTAATGGTATGTAGAGAAAAAATTTTTTAATCTCATGTCAGATATTAGACAAGCAGAAATTCAAAGGAAGACAAATGAAACTGAAATAAGTGTTTTTCTAAATGTTGATGGCACTGGTATCTCCAATATCAATACAGGAGTTCCATTCCTTGATCATATGTTGCATCAAATATCTAGTCATGGATTATTTGATTTAAAAATTAAAGCAATTGGAGATCTTGAAATAGATGATCATCATACAAATGAAGATGTTGGAATTGCATTAGGTAAAGCTTTTGCCAAATCTCTTGGGGATAGAAAAGGCATTAATAGATTTGGACATTTTTTAGCTCCTCTTGATGAGGCATTAATACAGGTAACTTTAGATTGCTCAGGTCGGCCTCATTTATCATATAACCTACAAATGCAATCCTCTAGGATTGGAACTTATGATACAGAATTGGTTAGAGAGTTTTTCATCGCCTTTGTCAATAGTAGTGGAATCACATTGCATATAAATCAAATTCAAGGTGTTAACGCACATCATATTGTTGAAGCAAGTTTCAAAGCATTTTCTAGAGCCATGAGAATGGCGACTGAGATAGATCAAAGACGATCTGGATCCGTACCAAGTAGTAAAGGCATGCTTGAAAGAGAACAAGATTAAAAATCAAAATAATCCACAATTTTAAACATTATTCGCGAAGATAGATTTAGTTAAATTTAAATCGTGACAAGTTTACAAGAAAAAAATATTTTAAATAATCAAGTTTTTGATAAAGCTGATTGGTCAAGTGCTTATCAAAATGTTGAAGTTGAGCTAGAAAATAAATCTTTAAATATTTCAAAGGGTAATAAAATCCCTGAATTGAATGGAACATTTTTTAGAAATGGTCCGGGAATCCTCGAAAGAGATGGGCAATGGTTACACCACCCTTTTGATGGTGATGGGATGATTACTGCAATAAAATTTAAAAATGGGCAAGCATCATTTACCAATAAATTTGTCAAAACTGAAGGGTTTTTAAAAGAACAGAAAGTTGGCAAATTTATATATAGAGGAGTATTTGGAACTCAAAAAAAGGGTGGAGTAATAAATAATGCTTTTAATCTAAATCTAAAAAATATCGCCAATACTCATGTTATTAAATTAGGAGATGAATTATTAGCGTTATGGGAAGCAGCAGGACCACACTCACTCAACCCAAATAATCTAGAAACCAACGGATTAACTACACTTAAAGGAGTACTAAAGAAGAATGAGGCATTTAGTGCACATCCAAAGGTAGATTTTAATTCCAATTCTGCGGATGAAGTTTTGATTACTTTTGGAGTACAAACAGGACCGACAAGTACCATCAGATTAATGGAATTTTCAAATTCCGGGAAAAATTCAGGACAAATTTTATTTGACAGGAAAGATAAACTTAAGGGCTTTGCATTCCTTCATGATTTCGCCATAACTACTAATTGGGCAATCTTTCTGCAAAACGCCATAGACTTTAATCCACTACCATTTGTAATGGGTCAGAAAGGTGCGGCACAATGTTTAAAGTCTAATTCTAAAAAAACAGCAAAATTTTTCATCGTACCAAGGGATAGTGGACTTTTCAGAGGTCAACCTCCTATTATCATCGATGCTCCCGAAGGGTTTGTTTTTCACCATGTAAACGCATATGAGGATGATTCAATTATTATTTTAGATAGCATTTTTTATGATGATTTCCCTTCAGTAGGTCCTGATGAAGATTTTAGAAATATTGATTTTGATAACTACCCTGCAGGTAAATTAAAAAGATCACTTATTGATTTAAAAGGTAAGAGTTCTCAATTACTAAGTATTAGTGATCAAACGTGCGAATTCGCAGTCGTTAATCCTAATTTTTTAGGAATAAAATCCCAATATAGCTGGATGGCATGTACAGAGAGGAAGACAGGAAATGCTCCACTACAAGCAATAAAAAAGATAAATCTTGAGACTAAAGAAGAATTGTTTTGGTCTGCTGCTCCAAAAGGTTTTGTCAGCGAACCCATAATGGTTCCTAAAAAAGATAGCAAAATTGAAGATGAAGGTTATTTGTTAACGCTTATCTGGAATGGATCCAGAAGAGGTAGTGATTTAATAATTTTAGATTCTAGAACTCTTGAAGAGCTCGCCACATATGAATTACCGATAAATATTCCACATGGTTTGCATGGATCATGGGCTAATGAAAAATTAAATTAATAATCTGGAAAAATCTTTTTAAGTTCAGGAATTAATTTAGCGATAGCCTTACCCCTATGACTCAACTTATCTTTAATTTCATTTGACATCTCTGCAAAAGTTAATTTAGTTGAAATTTCTTCAAATATTGGATCGTATCCAAATCCATTTGTTCCTCTAATACTTGATAAAATCTTTCCAAAACATTTTGCCTCAATATCCAATATTATTTCTCCTTCAGGAGAAGAGACACATACATTTGCAATAAAATATGCATTACGATTATTAATACCTTGAAGTTCCCGTAATACTCTATTAATCCTACTCTTATCATTATCTCCGTATCTTGATGAATAGATACCGGGGCTTCCATTTAGAGCCTCTATACACAAACCTGAATCATCTGCGATTGCATAATTATTTAACTTTTTTGATACCTCGCAAGCTTTTTTTGCAGCATTTTCTTTAAAAGTTTCACCTGATTCTAAAACATCTATTGAATCAGGTTGTAAAGCTAATTGACAATTAACATCCGAAAGTAATTTTTGATATTCACCAATTTTACCCAAATTTTTACTTGCGAGATATAAAAGTTTTTTCATTTATTTATTGATTATTAATAAATTCTTTACTCCATTTTAGAGTTTTATCAAGCAAATCTTTTGAAGGAGCCTCACAATATAATCTTAAGAGTGGTTCTGTTCCAGAGAATCTAAAAAGTATCCAAAAATTATTTTCAAGTCGTAATTTTATTCCATCAATCATAGAAACATTTTTTACTATGAAATTGGAAATATCACTAGGAATATTATTAATTATAAATTTTCTTAAATTATTTTTTTTATTATTATCCTCAAAAGGTATATCAATTCTTTCATAAAAACTTGGACCAAATTCTTTTTGTATTTCATCAAGAGATTCAAATAAATATTTTGATTGTTCGGCAATTCCATTTAATAAAGTCATAGCAGCGTATAAACCATCTCTTTCTGGCAAATATTCACCAAAACCTACTCCTCCCGATTCTTCTCCTCCAATAAATATTTTTTCATTAATCATTTTTTCTGCAATAAATTTAAAACCTACAGGTAATTCAACTACTTTCCGATTCTGTTTTTTTGATATATTCGTGATAACATCCGAGCCACTTACAGTTTTCAATACTGGATTTAAAGTCTTATCTTTCAAACCAAGATAACTAATAAAGTATGGGAGTAAAAGTTGAGTACTACAGTATCTACCTAACTCATCAATTACCGCAATTCTATCGCCATCTCCATCAAAAACTATACCTAAAGTTTTTATATCACTCGTTGTTTCTTCTTTTAAAATTTTTTTTAAATTATCAATATAATTTTCTAGAGGTTCTGGTGGATTTCCTCCAAAATATGGGTCATTATTTTCTCTAATACCTTTAACAACTTCTGCTCCATTACCTTTGAAAAGAATATCTAAACTATTAGAAGCTGACCCATGCATTGAATCAAAAAATACTCTTATTTTCATCTCTTTCAATTTGTTTAAAATAAATTGAGTATCAAATTTTGAGGAGAGACGTTCTAAATAAAATTTCTTTATATCGATCTCTTGATATTTATCACTGCAGGGCTCAATAATATTTTGAAGTTTAATTCTCTTTTCTACTGCTTCTGTAAAAGATGAATTCACAGAGGATCCTTGAAAGTTTTTTATTTTCAAACCAAGCCAATCATAAGGATTATGACTTGCAGTAATTACTAATGAACCAAGTAAATTCATCTCTTTTGCATAAAAACTGCATGCAGGAGTTGTTACATAGCTAGTCGATAAAATTGGCTCAAGACCACAAGCCTTAACATATGGAATTATTGCTTTCGCTAAGTGGTTAGCCATAAATCTCCTATCAAAACCTATTAAAACTTTTTTTGTTAAAAGCTTATTGTAATATTGGTAATTCAACTCTTGACAAGAAGCAACCGTTACTTTGATTAAATTTTCTAAAGTAAAATCAAAAGCTAACCTGCCTCTCCAACCATCAGTACCAAATTTAATCACTCTAAAATTGTCTTGATGCAAAATGTTAAAGACCTCTTAAATGTATAAATATATTTTAATTTATGTAATATAAATATAAGCCAACTGGAAAATTTTTGAATAATTTATTACTTAAAAGTTATTTAAGATGTAAGAGAAAAGCTTGGCTTGATTTATGGGGTGAAAAATCACTTAAAACTTGGTCTGCCCAACAATCAATTCATTTAATAACCGAATTTAGGAATTTTAATAAATTTACTGATGGAAATTTGTTCAAAGGAAGAAAAGCATGTGAGAAGGGATTCAAAGGTGTAATTGGATTAAAAATTAGAGATAAATTAAATAATAACTTAAAGATTGATCTCCATCCACCTTTATTAATAAGAACCAATGGAGATAGTATTTGGGGTAAATATAAATATTTGCCAGCCGTTTCTAAATTAGGGCGTAGAACGACGAGAGAAAATCAATTTGATTTAGCTTTATGCTCAATTTTTTTAGAAAAGTTTCAAAAAGCCAAAGTAGAATATGGCCTTATAATTTCACTCCAAAATAATAAAATTTTTACTGAAAAAATATTCATAAATAAAAAATTAAGAGATAAAGCAATAAATCTTTTTATTGAATTAAATGAATCATTAAAGAATAAAATTCCCAATATCACGGAAAACAGAAAAAAATGCTCAATATGTTCATGGAAACAATTCTGCGATAAAGAAGCTGAATCGAATGGTCTTTTAACAGATATTGATGGGATTGGGACTAAAACAGCTCAATCATTAAAAAATATTGGTATTTATAATATTAAGCAATTAGCAACTTGTGATAAATCTAAATTGAAAAATAAATTATCTATTTTTGATGAAAATAATTTTAAGAAAATTAATAAATTAATTAATCAATCAAAATCTTATTTATCAGGTTTACCAATCCATCTTAAATCTCAAAAAGATTCATTAGATTTATTTAAGAAACTAAACAAAGGTTTTTATGTGTTTGATATCGAATCAAATCCTGACGAGAATCATGACTTTTTATATGGCTTACTTTCAATAGATAATTTATCTGACCAGCCTAAAGATTTTAATTATAAACCCATATTAAATTTGATAAATAAAAATAAATATAATTTAGAAATTTTCAAAGAGTTGAATTATAGAAGTGATTGGCCAATTTTGCACTTTGGAGAAACAGAAAAAATAACAATGATAAAAATGGCAAAAATGATTAATTTAAATAAATTTGAAATTGATTCTTTAGAGTCAAGATTTATAGATTTGCACTTACTTATGAGAAACTCATGGATCCTTCCATTAAAAAACTATAGTTTAAAGACGGTTGCAAATTGGGTAGGGTTTGATTGGACCCAGAAAAATATAAGCGGATCTAAAGCTTTATATTGGTGGATTCAATATAGCAATACAAACGAGAATGCTTTTTTAAAAAAAATTATTAACTATAACAAGGACGATTGTTTAGCAACTTTAGAAATAATTAAATGGCATTTAGATAATGCTCATAAGTTTTTAAAAGAAAGTTGATCCAATAGATTTTTCAACTTTTATTAATCCTAATTCCTCATTAAAAAAAAAGTTTATATGATTTAAATAATTCTTTTTTATCATTGCTAAACCAATTACTTTATTAGAGCTAAGAAGTAAAAAACTAGTTATAGTTCCAGTTGCTATTTTTTTATTTTCATTCAGATAAATTTTTTTATCATTTAATTCAACGTTTTTATTAAGAATATTTGCTGACCAAACTCTAATCTCCTGCTTTAAAGATGATATCCTTTTTAATCTTGCCATTGTCTCCTGTCCAAGATAACAGCCTTTATTGAAATCAACTAAATCATATAAACCTAATTCAAGTGGATTATTTTTACCATCGATTTCAGAATTTAATCTTGGAATAGCTTGCCATATTTTCCACTCTTCAAGATCACTTGATTTCAATAACTCTATTTGATTTTCGAAACAATAATTGGTGGGATCTTGTTTGATAAAAATTTTTGGCTCACATTTTCTCCAGGGTTGATTCTTTTCTACTTCCTGCAATCTAAAAATAAGAAAATTTTCGCTTAAAGAAACCCTATCAGTGGGGAAGATCATATCTCCGAAAAAATCTTTAATTTCTCTAATATTGCCCACAATATTAACAAGTAATAATTTATCTTTGTGGACATGAATTTCTAGCAACGCTCTCAAAATACCTTTTGGATTAAGCCAGCATGCTTGAATAAAAGGAACATCAAGATTGATATTATTTGTTGTAATTCCGTTCATAAATCTTTTAGAGCCATCTCCCTCGACATAAAAAGATTCAAATTCTTCTAACCAAAAAATTTTTTTATTTTCTTTTTTAGTCATCAATGTACAAAGTCGCGAATATTAAATAAACTCTTCAAAACAACTTTATTTTGTCTCAACATATCAGCGCCACCCTCTTCTCTATCAACTATGGTTAAAACTTCATTAACAATATAATTGTTCTGTCTTAATTTATTTATTGCTTTTAGGCAAGACCCTGCAGTTGTTACGACATCTTCTAAAACACAAACAACAGTTTTACTTTCTAAATGCGGCCCCTCAATTCCTGATTTAGTGCCATAGTTTTTAATCTCTTTTCTAATTATTAAACCATTAAGAGGAATTTCCTTATCAGCAGATAGCAAAATGACACCACTAACTAATGGATCTGCTCCTAAAGTTAAACCTGCAACAGCTTCAGTTTCAGAATTCATTAATTCTAAAAATAATTCGCTAATTAATTTTAATCCATACCCATTTAATGAAACAGGCTTACAATTTAAATAATGGCTACTTTGTTTACCTGAAGATAATTGAAAATTACCTTTTTTATAGGAATTTTTTTGCAAAAGGTTAAGTAAATTTGCCTTGTTATTATAAAAATCTGGAGAGAAATTACTCATTAATCATTTCTTAATATATTTAAAGATTAGAAGAAAAAAAAGAAATCTCACAAAAGCTTACTAATTTGGTGCTTTTTGAAATAATATTTTTAGGTACTATTAAATTAGCTGCATTTTTAAAGTACTTATTTGGGGGTGTAGCAATCTGGTGAATGCAGCGAACTCATAATTCGCCTTAGGCGAGTTCGATCCTCGCCACCCCCATCAAATAATTTGCTTGGCATGAAAATAACACTTATCTTATTTTTGTTGGCTTTTCCGGCTTTTTTTGCAGCTAGTGAACTTTCAGTACTACTTATAAGGCCTAGTAAGGTTTTAAGATTAATAGAAGAAAAAAGAGAGGGAGCTAATTCAATACTTAAAATTCAGAAGAGATTTAGATCATCATTAATTTCATCGCAATTTGGCGTTACTATCTCACTAATAGCGATCGGGTGGCTAGGAAATGGACTAGCTAGAGATTATTGGGAAAATAATTCAATACAAACTAGATTCTTGGATCTTACTCTATTTTTACTAATTGTTTTCATCTCAACACTTATTTCCGGTTTGATCCCAAAAGCAATTGTAATAAATAATCCTGAATCAGCCGCATTAAAGTTAACAACTATTTTTGAAGCTGTAAGGAAAGGGATGAAACCTGTAGTTTCAATAATTGAATTTTTCGTTAGTGCATGTTTAAGATTATTAAAATTAAATAATAAATGGGATTCACTAAATTCTGGATTATCAGCAGGAGAGCTCGAAACACTTATAGAGACAAATAATGTTACCGGTTTAAAACCAGATGAAAAAAATATAATAGAAGGCGTTTTTGCTCTAAAAGATACTCAAGTCAAAGAAGTAATGATCCCAAGATCTGAAATGGTGACTTTACCAAAAGATATAACTTTTTCTGAACTTATGAAGAAAGTAGATAAATCTCGTCATGCAAGATTCTTTGTTACCGGAGAATCTTTAGATGATGTTTTAGGTGTATTAGATCTACGTTATTTGGCAAAACCAATATCTAAAAGTCAATTAGGGGCTGATACATCATTAGAACCTTTCCTTTTACCAGTGACTAAAGTTTTGGAAACTTGTTCTTTAGCTGAAATTTTACCCTTAGTTAGAGACTATAATCCTTTTTTGCTTGTTGTAGATGAGCATGGGGGAACAGAAGGTTTAATTACAGCAGCTGATCTAACAGGAGAAATAGTTGGGGATGAAATGCAAAATAATAGTATTAATGTTGATATGAAACAGTTAGATAATTCACAAAAAAAATGGTCAATTGCTGGTAAAGCAGAAATTGTTGAGATTAATAAAAAATTAGGTTGTCAAATTTTAGAAGGGGAAGATTATCATACATTAGCAGGATTTCTTTTGGATAGATTTCAAATGGTTCCTAAAATTGGTGATATTTTAGAATTTAAAAATATAAGATTTGAAATAATTTCAATGTCAGGTCCTAGAATTGATCGTGTAAAAATAAATCTTATTGATAGTAAAAGTAGACATCTTATGCATGATAATAATATATGAATATGGATTGTAAGATATGACACTAGACTCGTATCCAGTCAAGGTTGGAGTCATAGGAATAGGTAATATGGGATGGCATCATGCAAGAGTCCTTAGCCTTTTAAAAGACGCAGAGTTAATTGGTGTAGCTGATCCAAATGAACACAGAGGTCAGTTAGCCAAAGACCAATTCCGATGTGATTGGTATAGTGATTATCATCAACTTCTATCTAGAGTCGATGCAATTTGTATAGCAGTTCCGACCCTCTTACATCATCAAGTTGGATTAGATGCCCTTAAAGCAGGTGTACATGTTCTTATTGAAAAGCCAATAGCAGCATGTAGAAAGGAAGCAGCCTCACTAATAAGTGTCTCTAAAAATAAAAATTGTTTATTACAAGTTGGACATATTGAGAGGTTTAACCCAGCTTTTAGAGAATTAAATAAAATCATAAACAGTGAAAAAATAGTTGTTTTAGAGGCCAGGAGACATAGTCCACATTCAGACAGAGCAAATGACGTATCTGTTGTCATGGATCTTATGATTCATGATATTGACTTGGTTCTAGAATTAGTTAATTCAAAAGTAATTAAATTATCTGCTGTTGGGGGGAAAAATAAAGAGGGTTTAATAGATTATGTGAGCGCTACACTTGTTTTTGAAAATAATGTAATTGCAAACTTAATAGCAAGCAAAATGAGTCATAAAAAAATTAGAAGTTTAAGCGCACATTGCCAAAATGGGTTAGTAGAAACAGATTTTTTAAATCATAATCTTCAAATACACAGAAAATCTAATGAATCTTATTCAGCTGAACATGGAGAGTTAGTCTATAGAAACGATGGTTTTGTTGAAGAAGTTAGCACAACTTCCATCGAACCACTATATGCAGAACTAGAGCATTTCCTAAAATGTGTGCAGGGAAACGAATCTCCAGAAGTTGATGGAGAACAAGCATCAAGAGCATTAATTATTGCAGATTTTATTGAGCATGCTGTAGAAAATCCTGGTGAGAGTATTCCCTTAGGAAATGCTATTTGAACCCTTAATTATTTAAAACCAACTGCAGCTTGCCATACAAATACAAGAAGAAAGAAGAATAAAGGGATTAAAGGAAGAACATCAACTGTAGGAGCAAAAGCTTTATATGCTTCTGGGAGTTCCGCAAATGTATTAAAGAAAATCAACACCTTCTAAATAAAATATTAAATTACTATATGACGTTACCACGTATGATGTGCAATGGAGGATGTTTTCCAAGGAGCGAAATCTATTGTAAAACAATTATCCTGTATTGCTTTTGAGATCGCATTGGTAAATCGCACGACATGATATATATTATGCAAACTTATTAATGTTAATCCCAATAATTCATTATTTCTAATTAAATGATGCAGATATGCACGAGAATAATTTTTACATGTTTCGCATTTGCAACTTTCGTCAATTGGACGAAAATCATCTCTAAAACGTGAATTCCGCAAATTCCATCTTTGATCATTAAAAAATGCAGTTCCATGACGTCCTAGTCTTGTAGGCAATACACAATCAAATAAATCAAATCCATTTGCTATTGCAATTGAAATTTCTCTCAGAGAACCAATGCCCATTAAATATCTTGGTTTATTAGATGGCAAGAATCTTGGAACTAAATTTATTACATTATGAATTTCGTCTATAGACTCTCCTACACTTACCCCACCTACTGCAATACCAGGGAGATCAAATGAACTAACAAATTTTGCACTTAACTCTCTTAATTTTGGATATTTACCTCCTTGGACTATTCCAAAAAGTGCTTGATCCTTTTTTCTATGTGTCTTGACACATCTCTCCAGCCACAGATTTGTTCTTAGCAATGAATCCTCTATATCATTTTCAGTAGATGTATGAGGCGGACAGTGATCAAATGCCATTACGACATCAGCTCCTATATCCATTTGAATTTCCATTACTTTTTCAGGAGAAAGGAATATGTGACTACCATCTCTTGGATTCTTAAAGCTAACACCATCATCAGAAATCTTATTTAATTTTGCCAAACTGAAAACCTGATAACCGCCAGAGTCTGTAAGTACTGGTTTATGCCAATTCATAAATTTGTGAATACCACCAGATTCATTAATGATTTTTTCTCCAGGTTGTAAATGCAAATGAAAAGTATTCGCTAATATCATTGACGCATCTGTAGATTCTAATTGAATTGAGCTCAAACCTTTAACTGTTCCTAGAGTTCCAACAGGCATAAACTTTGGTGTTTTAACTAACCCATGAGGAGTAATAAAAGTCCCAGTTCTCGCATTAGTAGATCTACATAAAGAAATTGATTTAAAATCAAACACAATATCTAATAAATTTAGTCATAATATTTTTCTAATTTAACGTATTATGATCTAAAGACATATCTTTGAAACTCATCAAAAAAAATTTTTTAAATGACTTTGCAGGTGCTTGGATATTTTTCACTATTTTTCCAAGGCTACCTTTAATCAATCCAAGATTTAAAAATATTACTCAATATTCACCTTTTTTAGGGATTTTTATTGGGTATATACAAAGCCTTATATTCATAAGTTTAAAAAATAATTCATGGCCAATTTTCGCCTCTGCATCAATTTGCGTCGTAAGTGGTTTCTTAATTACAGGAGGGCTTCACATAGATGGTTTAATGGATACATTTGATGGTTTATATGCTGGCAAAGATAAATTTATTAAAGCAATGAAGGATAGCAGGGTTGGGGCTTTTGGAGTACAAGCTATTATTTTAATTACATTAATGCAGTTAGCATCTTTAATGAAGATAGAAAATAAAATATTTCAAGTATTGCCAATATGTTTATTTTGGGGAAGAGTCTCAACACTAATATATGTAGATCAATTCAAATATTTTATTTATAAAAGAAAATCTTTTAG
>CACNYU010000017.1 GCA_902624785.1 uncultured Prochlorococcus sp. | reverse complement strand
TATTATCAGATAAATCTAAGAAAGATTATCTCTTAGGTTTTTTAGAATTTCCTGTGAATAATAAATTTAGGGGACTAGTAATTGTTACACATGGATTAGGTGGTTCAACCAAAAGATTTGGTTTAAAAAGAATATCTAAGAAACTTTTAAATAACGGCTTTGTTATTTGTAAATTAAATTTGAGAGGGGCCGGATCAGGAAGATATTTAACTAATAGTAATTATTCAGCAAGATGTTCGAAAGATATATTTTCTGTGGTTGATTTTTTAAAAAATAAGTTTAAAAGGGAGATTAATGATTTTAATTTAAATAATAATTATTTTCCAATATTTGGGGTTGGCTTATCTCTTGGGGGTACCATTTTACTTAATGCATGCCTTGATTATGATTGTGATAATAAGAAGAATTTATTTGATGGTCTTGCATGTATAAGTAGTCCCCTAGATTTATTATCATGTAGTGAATGTATTGATAAACCAAGAAATTTTTTTTATCAAAAATGGTTAATAAGTCGTTTAAAAAGGCAGATTCTTGAAAGTGAATTAATTACTAAAGATATTTCTTCTCAAGAAATTATTAAAGATAAACTGAAAAAAATAAAAACTATAAGAGAATTTGATGAAATATTAACAGCACCTAGTTGGGGATATAAGTCAGTTGATGATTATTATTTACAAGCATCTCCTTTAATACAATTAAAAATAAGTTCTGAAAAATTGCCACTTTCTCTTTTCATACATGCAAAGGATGATCCATGGGTTCCATATAAAGCAACCTATGAGCTAAGTGAATTATTGAAGAAAGATAAAAAAAGAATTTCAATTCTGATTACTGAGAAAGGAGGACATAACGGTTTTCATTCGACAAATGGTTGTTGGTCAGATGATGTTGTTAGTAAATGGATTAAATATTCTTGTGAAATTATTAATGAAACTTGAAAATAATTTAATACTTTATGAATCTAAATATCAAAGGAGAATGAAATTTTAAGTTATTAAACCTTTATATATTTTGCTCCTTTATTTATTTCTTCAATAACAAAATTTCTTGCCCAGTTATCTACTCTCAAAATATCTTCTAAAATAGGAGATTTATTATGATCTTTTAAATGCATCTCGCAAGTTTTTTCAATAAACTTGGGAATTTCTTGGAAAGATATTTTTTCTTCTAGAAATTGTTCTACAGATATTTCATTCGCTGCATTTAGGACGGCAGGCATAGTACCTGACTGTATTCCAGCTGAGTAAGCAAGTTTCATACAAGGATACTTTAAATTATCAGGCTTACTAAAGGTAAGTTGACCAATATCAGTTAAATTTAATCTTTTCCAATTCGTATTAAATCTTTCAGGCCAACTCAAAGCATATAAGATTGGTAATTTCATATCAGGCCATCCTAATTGAGCTAATAATGAAGAATCATCTAATTCAATCATTGAATGGATAATACTTTGAGGGTGAATAACAATTTCTATATTTTCGTATGATGTTCCGAATAGATAATGTGCCTCAATAACTTCTAGCCCTTTATTCATAAGAGTCGCAGAATCAACAGTTATTTTTTTACCCATATCCCAATTGGGATGTGAAGTGGCATCTTTAACAGTTACATTTTTTAAATCGTCGATTGCCCAATCTCTAAAAGCCCCTCCAGAAGCTGTTAGATGTATTGCTTTTAAACCCTTTGGAATCTGGCCAGTTAAAAAATTTGCAGTTTCATAATTGGGTAATCCTTGCAAGCATTGAAAAATAGCTGAGTGTTCTGAATCTGCAGGTAAAAGTCTACTTTTATTTTTTTTTAGGGCTGGAATAACAACAGAACCTGCCGCAATTAAAGTTTCTTTATTTGCAAGTGCAATATTTTTACCTGAATTAATTGCTGACATAGTTGGAATTAAGCCAGCGCATCCTACTATTCCAGTAACTACAGTATCTGCACTATCCCATCCAGCAACTGAATTTATCCCGTTTATTCCACTTAAAATTATTGGAGGATTTTCTAATCCTAGATTTGAAATATTGTTTTTTAAATCTAGTAAAAGGTTTTCATCTTCAATAGCAATAACTTCTGGTTGATGAATTTCTACTTGTTTTGTTAATAAATCTATATTCTTTCCAGCAGAGAGCGCTACAACTTTAAATTTAGAGGGAAGTTCTTTCACTATTTCAAGGGTTTGTGTTCCTATTGAACCTGTTGAGCCAAGTATTGAGATGTATTTCAATTTCCTTTTATATTTCTATTATTTTCACATCTTTAGGGTGACTTTAAAAAAAAATCTTTAAAATTGGTTTTTTTCTTAAAATTTAAATTCTTATCCACGTTGTCAATTCGCGAGATTGATCAATAAGTTCAATTCCTTTTTCTTTCAGATAATTTCTAATTTTATCAGCTTCAACAAAATTTTTTTCCTTTTTAGCTTTTAATCTTGCATTTATAAGAAGTTGAATTTCTGTTTCTTCAATAATGTTTTGCATATAAAATTTTTCTTTATGTAATCCAAGAACCTCGGTAAGTTCTTTCAGCATTTCAAATCTTTTACTTAATGAAAATATCTCTTTGGAGTTTATTTCCATATCTTTAATCCTTTGAGACTGATTTATGAAGTTTTTAATTGGTTTTGCTAGTTCATAAATTACTGCAATAGCGCCTGCTGTATTAAGGTCATTATTTAATGCATCAATAAATCTTTGTTTTTTCTGAATAATTTCAATATTTAGAGTATCTGCAAAGTTTGCTTCAATTGATTCATTCCTTAGTTTTTTGTCAAAAGGGTTAAAGTTAAACTTTTCAATATCTTCATAAGAAAGAGCTAAATTTATATTTTTCCATGCTTCTGTTGCGCTTTTTAAAGCATCCTCTGTAAAGTCTAATGGTTTTCTGTAGTTGACAGTGAGAACAAAATATCTCAAAGTCATTGGACTTATTCCAGCTTTTATAAGTTCTCTTATGGTTTTGAAGTTCTTCAATGATTTACTCATTTTCTGTCCATTGACATTTACCATGCCATTATGAAGCCAATAATTTGCAAGTTTTTTGCCATTTGCCGCTTCAGATTGAGCGATTTCATTTTCATGATGAGGGAAAATTAAATCAGATCCACCTAAATGAATATCAATTGTATCTCCAAGCTCATCTTTGACCATCGCTGAGCATTCAATATGCCATCCTGGTCTTCCTTTTCCCCAAGGAGAATTAAAAAATGGTTCATCGTCTTTCGCTTTTTTCCAAAGAGCAAAATCTTGTGGATTAATTTTTTTATTATTTTCATTATTAGTCATCCTGCCTTGCTGATTTATATTTTGTTCTTTTATATTTTGGTTGCTTAATTTGCCGTAGTCTTTATTTTTTAAAACAGAATAATAGACATCTCCGTTGTTAGAATATGCGTACCCTTTCTCTTCAAGAATAGTTATAAAAGAACAGATATTGCATATATGATTAGTTGCTCTTGGCATGCTATCAGGTCGTAAAATCCCTAAGGCATCCATGTCTTTATGAAATTCAGTAATATTTTTTTCAGAAACCTCCTTCATGGAACTATTCTGTTCTTTTGCTCGTTTTAAGATTTTGTCATCTATATCGGTAAAATTCTGCACATACTTCACTTTATAATTTCTGTAAATTAAAAATCTTCTTAAAATGTCCCATACAATATAACTTCTTGCATGACCGAGATGACACAAATCATAAACCGTTACTCCACAACAATATATTTTTACAACATCATCAATAGGTTTAAATACCTCGATCTTTTTGCTTAAAGTATTAAAAAGTTTAATCATATTTTTGAGAATATTGCGTATGCTTTATTTTGTTTCCATCCAATTGTCTCCAATTCCAATATCAACTAAAAGAGGAACTTTTAATTTTACGCAATTCTCCATAGTATCTTTGATTAATTTTGTAGTCACTTGCAAGAAATCTGGTTCAACTTCAAATAATAATTCATCATGTACTTGTAAGAGCATTTTGGCTTGAATATTCATTTCTATCAATTTTTTGTTTAGTTGAATCATTGCTACTTTAATAATATCTGAACTTGTTCCTTGAATAGGAGCATTAGCAGCCGCTCTGAGAGACTGAGCCTCCAATCCCGCTCGTCTTGCAGATTGTAAATCAATTTCATAAGGATCTTTTCCTTTTAGTCTTCCAAGACCATTTTTATCAAATTTAAATTCTCTCTTTCTACCAAAAAGTGTCTCTACATATCCTTTAGATAAGGCAAGCCTTTCTTGAAGTTCGAGATATTTAAAAATTTTAGAATATCTTTCTTTATATTTACTTAAAAATTCTTTCGCCTCAGGCGTACTTACTCCTGTAGATCGGGCAAACTTTTTAATCCCCATTCCATAGATAACACCAAAATTTATTGTTTTACCAACTCTTCTCTCATCAGAATTTATTTCTTCTTTCTCAAAAATTAATCTTGCTGTTAATGAATGAATATCTTCATTTTTATTAAATGCGTTTATAAGTATTTCTTCATTTGCTAAGTGAGCGAGAATTCTTAATTCAATTTGCGAGTAATCTGCTGATAATAGTTTCCAATCTTTTTCAGGTAAGAATGCTTTTCTTATCCTTCTACTGAATTCAGTTCTTACAGGTATATTTTGAAGATTAGGATTGCTACTACTAAGTCTTCCAGTAGCAGTGGCTGCTTGATTAAAGTTTGTATGAACTCTTCCTGTCTTTTCACTAATTAGGTTTGGAAGAGCATCAATATATGTACTTAGGAGTTTGCTAAGGGTTCTATGTTTTATTAAATGAGGAATTATTTCATGCTGATCAACTAATTTCTCGAGTACTACTGCATCTGTACTCCATCCTGTTTTTGTTTTTCTTGATTTCTTTTTATCTAGATTTAATTTCTCGAATAAAATTTCACCGAGTTGTTTTGGAGAAGATAAATTAAAATCTTCTTTAGCTAGTTCAAAAACTTTACCTTCAATATTCTCTAGAGTACTTTTCAATTCTATTGATAATTCATTTAAATACGGAACATCAATTAAGATACCATTCATCTCCATTTGTGAGAGTACTGGCTCAAGAGGCAATTCAACTTTGTTAAATAAATTAAGTAATTTTTCTTTTTCTTTAGCAAATCTTTCTTTATAAATTTTGACAATCTTATAAGTTAGAAATACGTCATAAGCACAGTAAATACTAGCTTCATTTATGCTTACAAATGAAAAGTCTTTATTTTTTCCTATAGTTTCTTTAAAGGATGGCGGTCTAAAACCAAATTCTCTAAAACTAATTTCACTTAAACTATGCTTTTCCTGATTATTGAGAAGATAGTCTGCAAGCAGAGTATCAAAAGTGACACCCTTAAGATCAAGACCATGATTATAAAAAATTTGTCTATCAAATTTACAATTTTGTAAAGCTTTTTCTTTTGTTGGATTTTCAATCCAATGTCTTAATTTTAAAAATACATCTTCAATTGATAGTTGCTTTAGATGCTCTTTTTTTGATTGATGAGAAATAGGTATGTAAAAAAGTTCTTCCGTTTCTTCTCCTAAACAAAATCCTATCCCGACAAGTTCTGCCTCAATTGGATTTAAACTATTCGTCTCAGTATCTAAAGCAACAATATTATTATTGTTATCTAATTTTTTAGATAATTTATCTAGTAAATCAAGATTATCAACTACTTTAACATTCATCTTAGGAAGTACACTTTCACTGTCTTCGCTATTAATTTTATCTTTGTTGTTTGATTCTTTTCCCAGAGTTTTCTCAACATTATTTTTTTTAAAACCACCTTTACTAAATGCTGCATTAAACATATCAATTTGCCTCAGTAAAGTTGATAATTCAAGTTTTTTAAGAAATTCTGAGAGAGATTCTCGATCAATTTTATTTAATTCATAACTATTACTAAGGACAAGAGGTACTGTAGTATTTATTTTTGCTAGATCTCTCGAAAGGTAGGCATTATTTTTATCATTTTTGAGCTTTTCAATAAGAGCGCCTTTTATAAAACCTTTATATTTTTTATCATTATTTTGCTTAATTTTATTAAAAGCTTCATAAATACCATCAAGTGTATCGTTTTCTTTTAATAAATTAATTGCAGTTTTTGGTCCTACACCTTTTATTCCAGGGATATTGTCGGAACTATCTCCAGTTAAAGCTTTTAAATCTACAACTCTATCAGGGGAAACTCCTAATTTTTCTCTTACTCCTTTTTCATTTATTAAGGTTGGATTACCACTCTTCGCATATGGACCTCCTCCCATATAAAGAACATAAATATCTTTTTGATCACTTACTAGTTGAAATAAATCTCTATCACCAGAAAGAATATATACACACCATCCTTTAGATGATGCATCATTTGCGATAGTCCCTAACACATCATCAGCTTCAAATGCAGTAATTTTTGCAATCTCTGAACCGTTATTTACGGTGTGTCCATCCTCAACAAATAATATTGACTCCTTTGCGATTTTAATTTTTTGAATTTCATCAATATCTTTACTATCAGGAATTATTTCTATGAAAAAATTATTTTCAGCTTGATTTACTAAAGGATTATTAGTAGCTTTAAATGGTTTAATCTTAGCTTCATCTCCAAATTCTACTTTCCCAGAAATATTTGAACTTATAATTCCTTCCCCAGGGAATTTAAAAATTGGTAAGTTAAGACTTTCTTTTAAGATCAGTTCTAATTGTTCAATATCTTGAAAAAAAACATCAGGAGCGACATCTCTATTTGCCTTATAGTTTGGATCTAATTCATGACGAAAGGTTGGTTGCTCTGTATCAAAGGCAATACAAATACCTTCAGGACTTATGTTCTTACAATTATCAAGAAGACTTTTTAGAAACCCATATGTCACACTAGTTGGAAATCCCTCTTTTGTTGTTAACCCTCCATCCCTGCTTTTGCTAAATGCATAAAAACTTCTAAAAGCAAGTGAATGTCCATCAACTAATAGTAATACTGGCTTTGATAAATTATTTTCAGACATAGAGTTATTTTCTCTTAGCCCAAGGGGGAATATCAATGAATATTTTTTCTCCGGGTTTTAACCCATTAATTACTGACGTTTGACTCCCACTGCTTATTCCAAACTCAACCTCTTCAAATTTTGGAGAATTATTTTTATCTAGTTTTAATATCCCTTTTTTACCCTTTTCAGTAACTATAGAAACTGTTGGCACTAAAATTTTTTCGATATCGTTTTCTACTTTAAATTCTAAATCCGCAGTCATCCCAATTTTTATATCATCAGAAATTTCTCTAAACCTTAATGTTACTTCGAAAGAAGTCACATTATTGTCCTTAATTGCTCTAGGAGCAATCTTTATAATTTTTGCTTGAAACTTTTTAGAAGGATATGATTCAATTCTTACTGATGCTTCTTGTCCAATTTTTATGCGGCCAATATCACTTTCAGGTACTTTTGCAATTATTTCAATCCCATCTGATAATTCAAAAATAAAATTTTTTGCTGAAGTATTTGAACTCATATTTGCAATAGGTGCGACATAAGATCCAATCTCTGCATATTTAGAAGTAATAGTTCCTGAAAAAGGAGATTTTATAAGATAAAAGCTTTCTTCAGATAATGCATCATTAAGTTTTGCGGTTGATGTCTTATATTTAGTTTTAAAGTCTTCGAAATTTTCTTTACTTATAGCACCTTCATTGTATAAATATTCTCTTCTTTCAAAATCAGTTTTTTGCTTGTCATTCCTAAGTTTTAATTCTCTTAACTTAAATTTAAATTCTTTATCATCAAGTGTTCCTAAAAGCTGGTTTTTAGTAACTCGATCACCTTCTTCAACAATAAGTGTTTGAATAAATCCAGGTTTACGAGGGCTAATCTTTACCGTTTTTATTGCTTTAATTTCTCCACTACTATTTATACTTTCCGAAAGTAATCCTTTTTTTACATCGACTACATAATTAGAAATATCTTTTGGTTTATTTTTTTTTATATTGTTTGATAAAAAAATAAAAAAACTAGCAATTATAAAAATTAATATTCCTGATTTGAAATTAAGATTTTTTTTAATTAGCTCAAGCATGTTTGTTTTAAGATTTATTCTGAAATAAAAATTCTTTAAAGACTAATCAACAAAATATTAATTTTTAAAATAGAGATTAGATAATTTTTATTATATTACTTATAAATACTCTTTGATTAATTTCTAAGGAAATTTATTTATATGTTGAAAGCTGGAATTGTAGGATTACCAAATGTTGGTAAATCAACTTTATTTAATGCACTTGTTGAGAATGCAAAAGCTCAAGCTGCTAATTTCCCTTTTTGTACAATTGAACCTAATAAAGGAATAGTTTCAGTCCCTGATGAAAGGTTAGAGACACTAGGTAAATTTAGTTCAAGTCATAATATTATTCCAACAAAAATCGAATTTGTTGATATTGCTGGATTAGTAAAGGGTGCTAGCAAGGGAGAGGGGCTTGGAAATAAATTTCTTTCAAATATTAGAGAAGTTGACGCAATTGTCCATGTAGTTAGGTGTTTTGAGGATAATGAAGTTATTCATGTATCCGGCAAAGTTAATCCGCTAGACGATATAGAAATTATAAATCTAGAACTTAACTTAGCTGATTTAAGTCAGCTACAAAAAAGGCGAGAAAGAATAAAAAAGCAAATAAAGACAAATAAGGATGCCGCAACTGAGGACTTGTTACTTGAAAAAATAGAATTAAGTCTTGAGAAAGGAATTCCAGTTAGATCAATAGATCTAAGTCATGAAGAAACACTCATAATTAAACAATTAGGATTTTTAACTGCTAAACCAATAATCTATGCTTCAAATCTTAGTGAGAGTGATTTAGAGAAAGGTAATGATAACTCTGAAAAGGTAATTAAATTTGCAAGTGAAGAGGAAGCTGAATGTGTAAAAATTTCTGCTCAAGTTGAATCAGAGTTAGTAGATCTTGATATTGAAGAAAAGATGGACTATCTTAATGATCTTGGTGTTACAGAAGGTGGATTATCCTCACTCATTAAAGCAACTTATAAATTATTAGGATTAAAAACATATTTTACTACTGGTGAAAAAGAGACAAAGGCATGGACCATAAAAAATGGTATGACTGCTCCCCAAGCTGCAGGAGTAATTCATACTGATTTTGAAAGAGGATTTATTAGAGCCCAAACAATTTCATATGAAAATTTAATAAATTCTGGATCAATATTAAATGCAAAAAATAAGGGGCTTGTTAGAAGTGAGGGTAAAGAATATGTTGTTTGTGAGGGGGATGTTATGGAATTTTTATTTAATGTATAGTTTATGAGTAAATATTACTGTCCCTATTGTAATCCTAAATATCAATTTCCTTTAGATAATTATGGGAAATTGGTATGTGGATTATGCGGTGAGGACTTAATTAAAAAACCAATAATTCAAATCAAGCAATTAATAGCTTTATTATTGGTTTTTTCGTTTTCTTTCCCTTTGATTTTTATAATTTTCTCCGCAATTATTAATACAGGCAGAGATCAAAAAGAAAACTTTGCCTATACAAATACTCTAATTAAGATATTATAAAAGATTATTACCCTCTGCATAAAGAATTATTTACAGAAGAATTTTTTTCTCTAATTAATTTTTTAATATTTTTAAAAACTTTAACTTTAATTTCATTTCTTTAGATTTTCTATTAATAATATACAAACAATGATCTTTACAACCTCCATTATTAATATTGTGAGCTTTAATTTTAAGTTCTCAAATGAAAAAATACTATTATTAACCTAATAAGTATTTTTAATTTAAATCTAATAGTTTTTTGATCTAACTTGATTTCGAATATATTCAATTTATAAGTAATTTTTTTATGTTTTTAAAATTTAAAAATATATTATATATTAATTTACATAAATCATGAATTATCAATCACAAAATTTTAAAACTATGTTTTATTATAAAATTGCTCGCAAATAATTGCTTAACTGCTTTAATATAAAGTAAATATTAAATTTTGGTGAAATGAAATTTTTCGTATTTTTTAAATATATCCTTAGTTTTATATGTTCATTTTTGCTGATTACAACACCAGCTTTCGCAGGTGCTAATGTTGCAGTTAAGGGAGAAGGTGATGAAGTTCCAAGTTATGTTCGCTCGAATATCACAGGATTCGATTTTCACGGAGAAGATTTACATTTGTCTTCAATAGCTGGAGCAGTTGCTAGAGATGCGGATTTTAGTGATGTTGATTTGCATGGAACAACTTTAACTTTATCAGATCTAAAAGGTTCAAATCTAAATGGAATAGATTTAACTGATACTTTATCTGATAGAGTTAATTTCCAAAAAACTGACCTTAGAAACGCTGTTTTAGTTAATATGATTGCTTCTGGCAGTAGTTTTGCAGGTGCTCAAATTGATGGAGCAGATTTTACATTTGCAATCTTAGATAGTGAAGATCAAAGGAATTTATGCAAAATTGCAGATGGAGTGAATCCGACAACAGGAGTTGCCACTAGAGATAGTTTGGAATGTAGTTAGCTTTTAAATATATATTTTCTTTTTATTTTCAATTTTGTAAATATTCCCTTTTAAATCCTGATAAATAAATTCACCATTCAATTTTGATTTTTTAAACTTAGCAAGTCTTGCCCTATGGATATTTGTTTTTTGTTTTAATTCACTTTCTTTTTCGTACAAACCTATTATTAAATCAATATTTGGGTCTTTAATTATTCTTTCATTATTTCTTAAAAAAATCTTTTCTATCTTTGCGTCTTTATTAGTAAATTTGTTTTTAAAAATTTTAATTTTATTTATTTTTTTATATGAAAAAATTTTATTATTAAGAATAAAATAAAGGATTATTAGGCTTAAGAAAATAATAAAAAACTTGATCATATCATTTCATTTTTATTTTTATATCAAAACCAATATTACTCTCTTCAGTCAAAATTTCTTTTTTTAAAACTCCATAAGTAATTATTTCTATAAGGACTCTTACAGATTTATAAAATAAAATTGTTAAAATTATAACTGTAAAAATATAGGTATCCACAGCTTTATTAAACTCTTTATTTTTTTCCATTTTAATTTACTATAAAAATTTTAAGCAATTATTCTTTTCATATTGGGATATGGTCCAAAATGTTCAATGCAATTTCTTCCTAATACTGTACCTAATTTTAATGCTTTTTCAATAGGCCAACTTTCAGCTAAACCGTAAAGTATCCCTGCCGCAAATGAGTCACCACATCCATATGAATCAATCTTTAGATTATTATTATTTATTGCTTTAAATCTTCCTCCTGGTAAAGATATCCCACCTTTTTCGCCTTCTGTTTTAATTATATACCTAGGTTCTTTTTTCAAGTCAGATAATAAAAAAAATTCATCGGGATCTAAATTACTTCCAATTAAGGCGTCTAAATATACTTTTGATTGATTAATTAAATCAATTCCAACTCTTGGAGTTGTGCATAATATATTCGCTTCTCTAGCTTTTTTGATTAAATGATCATCTCCTGCCGTTATAAATATTCCATCCATATCACAAAGAATATTCCAATCCAAATCATCCTTATAAGAGGGAGCTAATCTTTTACCAATAATAGTTATTGATCTCTCACCATTGTTGTCAATTAAACTAAATCCTTTTCTAGTCGAATCAGATCTCCAAGCTACATGAATATTTATACCGATATTTTTAAAGAATTCAAAACTTTTCTCCCCATAATAATCTTTCCCTAATGATGTGAAGAAATGAATTTCATTATTTGATAGTTCATAAAGTGTTTTGGCAATTAATGCACCTCCTCCTGCAGGTAGTTCTAATGACTTTTTTGCGTGATTTATAATCCCAGGTTTTGGTAATAAATCAACTTTAAGAAAATTTATCCACTCTATATGCCCAATAACCGCAAATTTTAAATTCCCTTTGATGTATTTATTTTTACTAAATAAATTATTTTTATTTTCTACCATAAAAATTAAAGTCTCTATTTTTAAGTTAAATCTTCTTCTATTATGAATGCATTCAATTTATTAAAAGATAATAAATATTTACTTAGCTATCTTTACCTATTCTTATCAATCTTAGGCGCAATTCTTCCAATGATATCTAATTTTAATTTTGTGATCGAGTATGGATCAAGTTTTGATATTAATCAATTTATTCAATTGGCAAATGCAAATCCAGCTGCGGAATCAATATCTAGAGACTTGTTAATTGGAGCTAGTGCTATCTTTATATGGATTGTGAACGAATCAAGAAAGCTTAATATGAAAAATATGTGGATTGTTTATGTGGGAACTTTCATAATTGCTTTTGCCTTCTCAGCTCCTTTTTTTCTATTTCTTAGGGAGAGAAGAATACTTGAAATCAATTTAAGATGATTTTCTTACCTAGTATTTTTTATTTAATAGGGAGATCGTTAAAGTGAAGCATGCAATAGAAATTAAAATCCATAATCTTGAGGTAGTTCCATAATAATCTAATATTCTTCCTGAAATTAATGGGCCAAGCAAATAACCTAAAGCAAAACATTGAGAAAGAAGAGCAGTTGCTAAGCCTTTCTTATTAGGGGGAGCAATTTTAAAAACAATATCTGAAGATGTTGGAAGGAAAGATGTAGCTCCAATGCTTGAGAAAATAATAGCGATTAGCATAATATAAATACCATTTGTTTGAAAATAATTTGATATAAATAAAAGAAAGGTGCTAATACCAAAGTTCACTAAACTAAATTTAATTCCAAAAAATCTTTCTTTTTTAGATAGCCAATTACCAATTGGCCATTGCATGATAAATAATAAAATTAATTGTGCCGAAATTATGTAACTAGTTATAGTTTCACTAAGTGAATCTTTGAATATGCCTCTTTTTACAAAATCCAAGGGAAGTATTACTTGATTTAAAGCTAGGCAAGTTGTTAATAGGATAATAGAAGTAAATATAATAATTGTATTTTTATGCCAATTGTTTTTAGTAATTGATATTTCTTTGGCGTTATTTATTTTGAAATAATTTAAGTTTTTCTTGATTATTTCTTTTTTATTTGAAATTAATGAGATTATTATGATCAGACAGAAAATATCATTAATAAAATTTGTTTTAAAATAAATTAACGAATTAAGTAAACTGCCACTAAAGACTCCAAGAAAAGTTCCTAAGGCTTCTGAGCTTCTTACCAAAGCATAAGCTTTTTTTGTATTTATAGGAAAACATAAATATGGGACTGCAAATTCTGCCGTAGGCCAATATATACCAGCAGCCGCACCTACTAGGGATTGTCCAAATATATATAATAAAGAATTTCGCGATACTATTAAACATAGACTTGCGATAATACCTAATATTGATGAAATTTTTAATGGGTTTTCAATATTTTTATTCTTATTTAGATAGTTTCCTGTTATGAATCTTGTGATTGTCCCAATAATTGCTGATAAAGTAAAACCAAGTCCAATTTCTGTCGCTGAAAGACCTACCTTATTAAAGATAAGTGAGGTTAAATAAATTATGCCTCCAGCACCAAATGAGGCAAAAAATCTTATTTTAGTAATTAACTTTAATTGGATAGGAAATTGCATCCACCAAAGTTTTACAGTTTTCAAGCTATAAGGATTAACCACAATTGAAATTCATTTTTATACTTTGTTTAAGTTTTTTTAATTTCTTTTCAACAAATTTTACTTTAAAGGCTGCTGAAAAGATAAATATTAAATTTGAAGAAATGTCTATTCCCATTTCAATAGATGAATTATCGAGATTAGATAAAGTTAATAATGATTTTACTGAAATAACAGATTGGTTTAAGAATAATGGTTTAGAGACAATATTTGAATTATCAAAATATTTAAAATTTCCAATATTTAAACAAAATGGTTTTTCTAAACAAATTTTAAGAAGTTGGATTGGAAAAAAAGTTCTTTCTGAAATAAGTGATACTTTTATTGTTCCAAATGATGTTAATGGCATTCAAGTATTTAATACAATAGAAAAATTATTAGAACAACAAAATGAGGTCTCTACTATTGATATTTTAAAAAATATACCGGTAGAAGAAATTCAACTAGATGTAGATAATTTAATTAAGATTATATCCTCATGGAAAAAAGCTTTGGAAAAACAGCAAGATTATATTAAAAAATTAAAATCTATGGATAAGAGTGAGAAAAATATAAGTTTAAACTTCAATGATAATAGTGACTTGGATTCTACATCTTATCGAAGGAGATTAAAAGTACCTCATCGAGAAGAACCATTATCACTAAAAATTTGGATACCAAAAGTAAATCGAGAAAAAGATTTAATAATTTTTATGCCTGGATTAGGTGGAGATATCAACAATTTTAGTTGGCTAGGATCAGGTTTAAGTAAAAAAGGTTGGCCAGTAATATTTATAGAGCATCAAGGCAGTGACTCAGTCGCATTAAGTTCATCAATTAAGGGTGAAGAGGCATTCCCAGGGGGGGCAGATATTTATCTGTATCGAATAAAAGATTTAGATTCTGTTATAAATTCATATAAACAAGATCAGCTTGGTTTTAAAAGTAGTAATTCATATATTTTAATGGGACATTCTCTTGGGGCTTTAATCTCTATTTTGTATGAGGGTAATCCTCCAAATAATGAATTTCTATCAAGGTGTGAAAATGATTTAATTGATTTTGCCTTAACTAATTTATCAAAGCTTCTTCAATGTCAATTATTAGAAATACCTATTCCTGAATTTGAAAAATCTAAAGAATTAAAAGCTATAGTTGGTTTTAATAGCTTTGGAAGTTTAATTTGGTCAAAGAAAAGAAACTCAGGTATTGATGTCCCAATATTATTCATTGGAGGGACTTTTGACTTAATTACGCCTTTAGTAAGTGAACAATTTAAATTATTTTTAGCAAATGAATCAAATGAATTAAATAGATTTCTAATAATTGAAGGTGCAAGTCATTTCTCCCCGATAAGGGTAGTAAATAAGAATTTAAGTCAAATTACAAGTAATGATGTTTTTAAAATTAAAGAAAATTTAATTGGTATAAATCCTTATAAATTTCAAAATCTTTCATTGAAAATAATTATTAAATTTCTAAATGATCTTGAGAAAAAAGAAGGATTAAAAATTCTACAAAAGCAGAATATAGATAATCTTAATTTTCATATTCTTGGAGAAAAAGAATTGAAGATAATATTTAGCAATTAATATTTTATTCTAGGATCGAAAACTGCAATCATAATATCTATGAATAGATTAATTAAAATAATAATTATTGAAGTAATTATTACTATCCCTTGCACAAGATTATAGTCCCTTTGTAAAATTGCTTCTTGCAACTTTAATGCTAATCCTGGCCATGAGAAGGTAACTTCAATTAGTAATGATCCTCCAGCTAAAGAAGCTATTGCAAAACCGGTAATAGTAAAAATGGGTATTAATGAATTTGGAAAAGCATAATTTAATAGAATATTTTTCTCATTTATACCCCTGCAAATAGCTGCATCTATGTAAGCGCTTTTATAAGATTTCTCAAGATTTAATCTTAAAGATCTACTAAAAATGCCGCTAAGAAGGAATCCTAGAGTAAGAGAGGGTAGGGCTAAATGATATAAAGCACCTTGAAATGCATTTAAATCATTTTCTAAAATACTATCTAGAATTAAAAATCCAGTAATAATTTGAGGATTATCAGCTATTGGAAATCTTCCTCCAATAGGCAGGACTCTACAAATCACAGAAAATATTAATTGCATCATCATAGCTCCCCAAAAAGGAGGAATAGCATATGAACTTATCCCTATTATCCTTGAAATATAATCATATTTCTTATTTTTATTCTTTAATCCCATATATCCAAGAGGAAAACCAATAAATATAGCTACTAAAATTGAAAATAAACCTAGTTCAATAGTGGCAGGAAGTGCATCGCGAATTATTTGTATTACAGGTTCTTGTGTACTAAGAGAATCACCTAAATTGAAATTTATTAGATTTTTTAAATATTTAATGTATTGAATTTGTATTGATTGATCTAATCCGAGCCTTATTCTAAGCAATTCTCTTGCTTCCTGGTCAGCTCCAGATCCTAAAATTGCATCAATAGGGTCTCCAGGTGCAATTCTTAAAAGTATGAATATTAACGAGGATATAATCCATAAATTTAAGGGGATTAAGGAAATCTTGATGAGTGTGTAATTGAATACGTTTTTTATATTAGTTTTCATTTTTTATTAGTTCACCCATATTGATTATTCCTGAACCATTAAAAATTGGTTTTGATATGTAATTTTGAGACCAGGCTTTCTGAGAAGATGTCCAAATAGGTATATAAGGTAATGATTGCGATGCTATTTTTTCTATTGCAAGAAGTTTATTCAATCTTTCAATTCCTTTAAGATTTTCACTTTCTTTAAATAATTTCTCTACTTTTTCCGAAGCCCAAAAACTACCACTAAAAACAGACTCACCTTTTAAGCAATAATTTTTATTGAATTCATTACAACTAAGTAAAGGGAGTAGATATGCCTCCGGGTCTGAATATGCACCAGTCCAATCAAGAATCACTGAAGGATATATCCCTTCACTTAAATTTTTATAAATTGTTGTAGATTCAACGCCATTAATACTTATAGAAAAACAATCTTTCATTTCTGCTTTTACACTTTGCTGCCAATAAAAAGCTATCAATTTATCTGTAGCTACATTAGATCTATAAGTAAGAGGCAAATTAAAAATATTACCATCGCAATAACCTTGCTCTCTAAAAATTCTTTTAGACTCCTTAGGATCAAAATCTGGCCAAGAAACAGAATTGTCTTTTTTAAGTATTAATGGAATTAATGATGAGGCAGAAGTTCTTAAACTGTAACTTACTTTATTTCTTATTAATTGTCTGTTTAAGCTTTTTGCTATCGCTAATCTTATTTGAATATTATTTAAGGGTTTTTTATTAGTCCTTAAACTTACAAAGCTTATTTCTATTGGTTCACTTTTACTCTCTTTTATATAATTTTTTTGATTCAATAAATTTAGTTTATAACGCAAGGTGTCTTCAATTGAGTTTGATAAAAGAACATCAACTTGCTTAGATATAAAAGCACCATATAAAGCGGAAGAATTATCATATCCAATAAAATTTATGCCATTATTTTTAGGTTTATTGTTCCAATAACTTGTATTAGGGGATAAAGTTTGTATTTCATTAGTAAATCTTTTTAATTTATATTTTCCAGTACCAATAAAATTATTATTTAAAAATTTATCGAAGTGATCTTTATAAGAATTTGGAGAAATAGGTGTTAAATTAATAGAGGTTAATAAACCTTCTATAGAACTTGATGGATTATTTAAATTAATTATTAGTAAATCCTTTTTTGGAGTCTCTATAGATTTTATTTTTTTATTTAAAATATAGTTTAACGTTCCTATATTTTGAAATCGCTCTATAGTAAACTTCATAGAAGATGAATCAAATGGAGTCCCATCATGAAAAAGTATATTTTCTTTTAATTTAATAAAAACTTTTAGTTTGTCTTTAGAAATTTTTGGTTTAAACTTAGCAAGTTTTGGTATTAATTCACCTTCATTATTTAGTTCATAAAGAGTATCTCCTAATGCATATAATAATTGATTAGATTTTATAGTATTTGCTCTAGCTGGATCTATAGATTCAATTTTGCCAGAACTTGCAATAGTTATATTTTGGGAATGATTAAATTTCTTGGCACATGAATATTGAAATAAAATGGATATTAAAGTACAAGTTATACTAGTTGTTCTCCTTAAATATTTGTATTTATGCATCACTAATAAAACTATTTACTCTCTATTTCACATGATGATGAAACTGAGACTTTACTTAATGGCAACTCAAAAGTCTGATATTTATAAAAATTAAGAGGCCACTCTCTTACCCAACAAATATTCATATTTGGGTTAAAACCAATTACTTGATAATTTTTTTTAGAATTAATTATTTTTATACATTTTCCAATGTGAATATATTGTTTTATTTCATTAGAAGTCTCTATATTTTTATTGAATTTATTTTTAGTGCTATGCATTTAAAATTAAATTATTTCTTCTTTGATTAAACAAGTTATTTAAATTTTTGCAAATTAATTTAAATACAATTTAATTGTGCAGCAATAGATTTAACTTCCGATAATGCATTTAATTGTTTTTTAGAAATATCAATATTACCTTTTGGTACATGATGTGTTATTACTACTATTTCTGCTTCATTTTCTCTGGCATCTAATTGAATAATAGATTCTATAGATACATCATTATCTCCAAAAATATTTCCAATTTTGCCTATAACTCCTGGCGTATCCTCGCAAATAATTCTGAGATAATTTTTTTTCCTTATTTGTTCCGAATTTATTACATGGCATTTTCTCCAGAAATCAAAAGATAATAACGGATCAATAAATTTATCTTTAGACATATTCTTTGTTATTGATAGGGCTTTCAGATTTAGAATATCTGATACCACAGAAGAAGCTGTTGGACCACTTCCAGCTCCTGGTCCATAAAGCATTATTTCTCCAATAGGATCACCTTCAACAAGTATTGCATTATTAACTCCTTCAATAGTAGATAAAGGATGGCTTTTAGGTATTAATGTTGGACCAACCCATATATTTAGAGGAAGTGAATCATTAATATTAGGATCTTTATTTCGTTCCGAGACTGCTAATAATTTAATTTCAAAACCTAATTTATCTGCATATTCAATATCCTTTAATTCAATTTTATTTATACCCTCCGTATCAATTTTGTTACGATCAATTTTTCCACCATAAGCTAATTCTGAAAGAATTGAAATTTTATCCGCAGCATCCTGTCCTTCAACATCCGCACTAGGATCTATTTCAGCATATCCGAGTTTTTGTGCCAGATCTAAACTTTCTTTAAAAGCTGCTTTCTCCGCTGACATTTTTGATAAGATGAAATTCGTGGTGCCATTTATTATCCCTGCCATTTTAATAATTTTATTACTTTTTAAAGATCTTTTCAGAGGCTCGATAATAGGTATGCCTCCACAAACTGCTGCTTCAAATAGTATGTAGGCATCATTTTCTAAAGCGACTTTATGGATTTCTTCTCCATATCTTGCCATTACTGCTTTATTCGCGGTGACAACTGATTTTCCTTTCCTCAAGGATTTTAAAATTATATTTTTAGCAATATCCGTGCCTCCCATAACCTCAACTATTACATTAACAGAGGGATCATCTATTAATTTGTAGGGATCATTTGTAAGCAAATTTCCACCAATATTGAATTCTCTTTTTTTTGAAAGATTTTTTACTACTATTTTTGCAATTTCAATTTGTTTTAAAATTGGATCAATGTCTTTCTCTCTTTTTAGAATTTGATATACGCCTTTACCAACTGTTCCAAAACCAATAATACCTATTCTCAATTTATCCATTTTCTATAAAGGTAGATTGTTTTAATTTTATATTATTGTGTATTTAAAAATTCATTTGCTTGAGACTTCATTTTTAATAAAATATTTAAAAATCCATTAGATCTTGAAGGAGTAAGACTTTTTTTTAAACCTGTATCTTCTATAAAATTATTACTTAGATTTAAAATCTCCTCTGGTGATAATTCATTTAATCCACTTATTAAAAAGGATAATAGACCTCTTGTAATTAAGGCATCTGAAAACCCTTGCCAAAAGATTTTACCTTGTTTAAGTGTTCCTTTAACATAAACTTCTGAAACACATCCTTTTACTTTAAATTCAGGAATTAATATTTCTTTATTAGGAGATGGTAATTTTTTCCCCAGCCATAAAATATATTCATACTTTCTTTGGGGATCATTTGTTGATTTGAGCTTTTTAACTATATTATTTAAATTACAATAAATTTCCTTATTTTCCATCCTAATTAGAATAATAATAATCCTATTATATTAGAATCTTATTATCAGTAATGAAGCCACTCAGAGGAATATCCCAATAATTTTTAGTTAATAATCTTTTACTTACACATTTATCGGTAAGAACTCCAATACAAGGAATTAATCTCCAATCTTTATTAGCCCTTAATTTGTCATAATAACCACCTCCATAGCCAAGACGGTTTAATTTTTTGTCAACAGATAAACACGGAACAAAAATATATGAAATCTGTCTTGAATTTAATAAATTTGAATTATTTGGAGCAAAAATTCCTTCTTGATCTTTGACCAGAGGAGTGTCATCCCAAATATAAAACTCAATACTTTTTCTTGAATTACATTTTGGTAAGGCTAAAGGATATTTTTTTCTTAATTCCCTTAAATCTACTTCATCTTTTAAAGGCCAATAAATAGCAAAAAATTTATTAATCCACTTATTTTTATCCAAATTCTTTATAAAACTTTCTACATTTGCTTTAACACACTTCCTCTCGGATAATGAGCTTTCACTCCTTATTTTTTTAAATTTAACTCTTTCAAAACTTTTAATCATTTTTTAAAATGAGAAATTTAATTTATTAATTCATTAAATTTAGTTAATGCAATAGCTAATGCATCTGCAGAATCATCTGGTCTAGGCGGATAATCAAGTTTTAAATTATACATTACTGCATCTAAAACTTCCTTTTTAGTTGCTTTACCAGATCCCGTAATTGTAAGTTTTATTTGGGCTGGTGCATATTCAGTAATAGGTATATTAAAAGACCCTAAAGTCATCATAATTACACCTCTTGCTTGAACAACGCTAATGGTGGTGCTTGATTTATAAAAGAAGAATTTTTCTACAGCTGCATAATCGGGTTTCCATTTATTAATTAATTCATTGAGATCAGTGAATATTTCAAGGAGTCTATGCGCTTCTTTTTGTTCTTTTTTTGTCTCGATAATTCCACAATCTAGAAGAGTCTTTTCATTTCTCTCTACTTCAATTATTCCATATCCTACTCTTGCTAATCCAGGATCTATTCCAATAATTATCAATATTAATCCTCATGAATTGCTAGTTTAAATTTAGATAAGTTTTCTTTCTCATCAATTTCAAAAACTTTACAAAACGCCTTAATTACCTTCTCTCCAGAGTCAACTTGTTCAAGAGGGTCTTTTCTTAATCGATGTCTTAATGAGCAAGTTATTACTCTTGCTATATCTTCATCGGAAACTTCATCTCTACCTTCAAAGGCAGCGATTGCTTTGGCGGATCTATTAGTGACAATATCACCCCTTAAGCCATCAACATCTAATTCGCCGCAAATAGCAGAAATATTTAATCTTAAATCATCATCAATTTTTACTTTATTTAGATTTTTTTGAGCAGCTATAACCTTTTCCTGGAGCTCAGATTGTTTTTCATTCATTGTATTTGTGAATCCTTCTGGATCATTATCAAAAGAGGTTCTTTGATCAACTACTTTAACTCTTAAATCAGCATCTCTTACAGTTTTCACTTCAACACTCATTCCAAATCTATCTAACAATTGTGGTCTAAGTTCACCTTCCTCTGGATTCCCAGAGCCTATTAGAACGAATCTGGCGGGGTGCCTAACAGATACTCCTTCTCTTTCGACTGTATTCCATCCAGATGCTGCTGAATCAAGGAGGACATCAACTAAATGATCATCTAATAAATTTACTTCGTCTACATATAAAAGCCCTCGATTAGCCTTGGCTAAAAGACCAGGTTCGAAAGCTTTAATTCCTTCGCTTAACGCTTTTTCAATATCAATAGTTCCACACAATCTATCCTCAGTAGCTCCTAAGGGCAAATCGACCATCGGTACTTGCTTATTATCAAGCTCAAGATTATTTCCCTCTTCAATTCTTTCAAGAACTTCTTGACTCTGCAAATCAGGATCATTTGGAGAACTATTATAAGGATCTCCTTTGACTACTTCAATAGCAGGTAATAGATCTGCTAAAGCTCTTATGGTAGTTGACTTGCCTGTGCCTCTATCACCCATTATCATTACACCTCCAATTCTTGGATCAATTACATTTAAAAGAAGTGCTAATTTCATTTCTTCTTGCCCAATAACTGCTGTAAAGGGAAAAACTCTTCTTTTCTTGGTTAGATTCACGTTGTTTTCTTAACTATAATTCTTATGAATTTTGATGTTACTTCAGATATTGATATTAGTAAATATCATTTAGAAAAAAACATGAATAGATTTATTAATTTTTTTAATTAGACTAATTTAAAACGATAAATTAGGAATTTAAATAATTAAATATACTTATTTCTATTATCAAGTGCCCAATTTATTTGATGAACTATTCCTCTTAGTATATCTAGTTCATTCTTGGAGGTCTCAGATCTATGTATGTATTTTTTAAATTTACTTATTTTTGCATTTGAAGTATGAGGTAGAACATAACCAGTTTTTAGTAAAAGTTTTTCTATCTCTATAAATGAATCTTCTATCTGTTTTGAGGTAGCAAAATCCAAGTTTTTTTTTCTCAGATTATTTTTAGCTTTTTTAATTTTTGATAATTCATATAAAACAATGGAGACAGCATGAGATAAATTCAAGGAAGGAAAACTTCCATGAGTATCAATTGTAAAAACTTTATGAGCCATTAGTAATTCTCTGTTTGTTAATCCTCTATCCTCTCGGCCAAAAAGAATTGCTAAATTCTTTACTTCTTTAAAATTACTAATCCATTTAGAAATATTTTCTAAAGAATCTTGGTCGTTTTCTTTTTGATAGTCAATTCTTCCACAAGTTGCAAGTACTAAATCGCAGTCTGAAATTGATTTTATAAGAGATTCATATACAATACATTTTTTAATAAATTTAATACCTTTTAGAGCCATCTTCTTGGTCTCTATTGAAAAGATATCGCACTTTGGTGAAACTATTCTTAATTCATCAACATTAAAATTAGAACACAATCTTGCAATGCTGCCCACATTAAGAGGCCCATTAGGTTCAACTAAAATGATTTTAAGATTAAATTTGGTTACTTTGAAATTCAATTTATTTAATTAAAAAAATTAAAAAAAGATCCTTTGAAGACAAAAGTTATCATTATTATTTCAATAAATTTATATTTTTAACCATAAACCCAAATAAATTTAATTGCATTAGATTAATCAT
>CACNYU010000016.1 GCA_902624785.1 uncultured Prochlorococcus sp. | reverse complement strand
TCTTCAAATTTTTCTTTTAAATTTTTATCTAAGTTTCTTTTATAAAATTCATTAAAGGAATCAATAAGATTATTAATTTGTAATCTTTGAAATTGTAATTTCTTTAATTTATTAAAACTATCTTCTGATTGAGTTCTAAACTCTAATAACGCAGTTTTACCAATAACTCTTGATGCGGCAAGAGGATCTTGCTCTCCAGGGAGTTCAAGTATTAGTTGATTGGAACCTAAAGTTTGTAAATTAGATTCAGATACACCTAGATTATTAACTCTTTTATCTAAAACAGCTTTTACCGAATCAAGTTCATCTTTAGTAATATTTCCTTTCTCCTTAATCAATTCAAGAGTCAACTGTGATCCACCTCTTAGATCAAGACCTAATTGAAATGGATAATTAACTAATAAATAAATAGAAAAAGCAACCAGAAAGATTATAAAAAAAAGCCAGCTTTGCCTTTTCTTCATTTCTTAGATGCTCCCAATAACCATTTGTTTAACTTTTTCAACAATCTGATGAGGTTGAATTATTGTCAAATTTTCTAGATTACCATTATAAGGCGTAGGGATATCCTGACTAGATAACCTAATAGGTCTACAATCTAAATCATCAAAGCATTCCTCAGTTATTAATGAAATCAACTCGGCGGCAATACCTCCTGTTTTCATACATTCCTCAACGATAAGAACTTTACTAGTCTTTTTAATAGATTTAGAGATCGTCTTCATATCAAAGGGTTTTAAACTTATTAAATCAATAAGTTCAACATCAATATCGCTGCCTTCAAGTTGCTCAATTGCTTTTAGACAATGATGTCGCATACGAGAGTAGGTAAGAATAGTTATATCATTGCCTTCTTTTACCAAATCGGCTTGATCTAAAGCACAAACATAATCTCCAGTAGGTAATTCTTCAGCTAAATTATAGAGTAAAACATGTTCAAAAAATAACACTGGATTGTCATCTCTAATAGCAGCCTTCATTAAACCCTTAGCATTGGTAGGAGTACTGCAGGCAACGATCTTAATACCGGGAACAGCATGAAAATAAGCCTCTAATCTTTGACTATGCTCTGCTCCTAGCTGCCTTCCCACTCCTCCAGGCCCTCTAACAACAGCAGGTATCTTATAGTTGCCACCGCTTGTATATCTAAGCATACCCATATTGTTTGATATCTGATTAAAAGCAAGAAGTAAAAAACCCATATTCATTCCTTCAACTATTGGTCTCAAACCAGTCATAGCAGCTCCTACTGCCATTCCAGTAAAACTATTTTCTGCGATAGGTGTATCTAAAACTCTATATTCACCATATTTTTCATAAAGATCTTTTGTTACTTTATATGAACCTCCATAATGACCAACGTCCTCACCCATTACACATACATTACGATCATTAGCCATTTCTTCGTCAATAGCTTCTTTTAGAGCATTAAATAATAAAGTACTAGCCACAATAAGATTTTCCTTAAATATTCCTATATATAAATTTATACCATCAAGGTTCTATTTAACCCCCTTCAGCAAAAGTAATAAGTAGTAATATTGATAAAATCATTCCAGGTAATAATAAAAGTATTAAAGTACCAAGATCATGTAATGACATTTAAAAAGTTTTTTTAATATTATAAAATATTTATTCTTTTTCAAAGATTAAACTTCGAAAAAAAACAATAAATAAACCAAGCCCTATAAATCCAAAAGAAAAAGTAGCTAAAAAAGATAAACCTATTATTAATGTATTTAGGCTTGAGGAAATATTTTGCACAATCTCAGAATTGTTGGTTGGTTTATGTGTTGTGAAATAAATTGATATTGCAATACTAAGTTTATAGAAAGCAATAAATAGAATAAAGCTAGTAATTGAACCAGTCAAAAAACTTAAAGGACCCTTTTCAGGCTGATTAACAATCTCCTTATTTTGTATTTGATTTAATTTTTTATTATTTTCTTGTTCCATCTTTTACAATAATTTAATTCCTTCGGCTTTGAATTGACATAACCAAGAATCATAACCAAAACTTAAAAATAATTTCTTATTTTTCTCATATACCTTCTTAGCAATTTCGTAATTATCAAATAAGCCGTAACAACTCGGTCCAGAACCACTCATAGAGAAACATATACATTCTTCCATTTGCGAAAATAAATTTAAGGCATCAGATACTGATTTATTTTCATTTTTTACTATTTTTTGAAGGTCATTTCTTATTTTTATTTTTCGATTTAAGAAATTTTCATGTGAAAAATCTATGGTTCTTAAATGATTTCTTTTCTCTTCATATTCTATATCGGAAGTAAGATAATTATCTTGAAATTTATCGCTATATTTTTTATAAATTTCAGAAGTTGATAAGGAAACTTCTGGATTTTTTAAAATTATTAAGAAAAATTTTGAATCAAAACTATATTTTTCCAATACTTCACCTCTACCAAAACAATATTGACTACCTCCATTAAGAAAAAATGGGACATCAGATCCTAGTTGCAATGCTAACTTTTTAAGGGTTTGCTGATCTAAATTAAGTGCCCATAATTTATTTAATCCGATCAAAGTTGCAGCAGCATTACTCGATCCACCTGCTAAACCGGCTCCAATAGGAATATTTTTATTTAAAAATATATTTGCACCTAAATTCTTATCTTTATGACAATTTCTTAGGATATTTGCAGTTTTGATAATCAAATTATCTTCTTTTAAATCAAGTTCAGTATTATTTGAACTTAAGTTTATAACCCCATCAGTATTAATTTCAATTTCTAAATAATCTTCAAGATTGATACTTTGCATTAACATAGCTAGCTCATGATATCCATCCTTTCTCTTACCTAAAACTTCTAAATGAAGATTTATTTTAGCTGGAGATACTACAATTATTTTATTATTCTTAAATTCCACAGTTTCTAATAATTCAATTATTAATACTAATACAAAGCTTGGCTAATTTAATCCATTTTTCTGGGGAAATATCTTGAGGTCTCAAATTAAAGTTTATTTCTGATTGTTTTTCTAAATTTGAAATATTTTCTTTTGAGAAGACCGAATTTAACGTATTTCTAAGTTTTTTTCTTCTAGCATTAAATGTGATTTTAAGAAGATTTTCTATGGTTTTTTCAGTTTCAATATCTAATCTTAAACTTAATGACAGTGGAGTGAAAGAAACTAATGAAGAATATACTTTTGGAGGAGGCATAAAAGATGAAGGATGAATATCACATATTTTTTTTACCTCAGAAAGAAGTTTTATCCTTGTGCTAAGAGCACTATTATTACTGCTACCTTCTTTCGCAATTATTCTGTCCACAATATCTTTTTGCATTAAAAATATTATTTTTTTTAAATTATATTTTGGTAACTTACCTAATCTTCCTATAAATAAATCTAATATTGGACCTGTAATATTATAGGGAATATTAGCTATTACTTTTGTAAATTGGCTACTATTTCTTAGATTTATTGAGAGAATATCTCCTTGTTCTAATGAAAAATTATCTTTTTTAGAAAACTTATTTTCTAGAAATTTTATTAAATCTTTATCTAACTCAACTGCATGTAAACCTTTTATATTTGAATCTAATAATATCGTAGTAAGAGCACCTTTCCCTGGACCTATCTCTAAAATAAAATCTTTTTCATTAAGATCTGCATTTTTTTTTATTTTTTCTAATATTTCATCATTTATTAACCAATGTTGACCAAATCTTTTTTTTGGAATATAACTTTTTAAATTCATTCAAAATTAAAATATAATATTTTAATACTCATTATACGAAATTTATAGTTTTACCACTCATGGCTTTATCAAAAAAGAATTTAAATAGATTAAAATCCATTTTAAATAAAGATAATACAATTAAAAATAATATTTGTGATGAAATTCCAATCTCTGATAAAAAGTCTCTAAAGAGAAAACATCCCTTAGAAGTTAATAATCCTAATGAAATTTTCTATTCAATAATTGATAATTCTGAACATTTAGAGGATACTGTTTTAAGTAACAATAAACTCAAGAAAATTGAAGAAAAATTAATTAAAGAAAAAAAGTATTATCCTCTTGATAATAAAATTGATTCTCAGAAAAATAACAAATTATCAGAAGAAGATTTATTATATGACGAATTTAATTATCTTTTGGATGAATAATATTTATAAATTTTTTATTTATGTTAAATACTAATAGAATATCAATTAATGCTATCGGCAAGATTAAAAAATCCTGGATAACGGAAGGAATTAATCAATATATTAAACGAATGCCTAAACTATCAATCTATGAATTTAAAGAATTTAATTTTAATAATCTGAGAAATCTATATCCGAATAATATTATTATTAGTCTTGCCGAAGAAGGCAAATCATTCAATTCTCATGATTTTTCTTCCTTACTTTTAAATTTTGAAAATAAGAAAATTTCTTTTTTTGTAGGCGATGCAGATGGCCTTTCAAATCACATAAAAGCCAAATCTGATTTATTACTAAGCCTCTCTCCTCTAACCTTTCCTCATGAGCTTGCACGCTTAATATTAATTGAGCAAATTTACCGAGCCGTTTCTATTTCACAGAACTCTCCTTACCATCGATCCTGAAATATTTCTTCAATAAATAATAAACACTAAATACATAAACTAATATATAGTACATATATACTATAAAAATACTAGGGGTAGAGCGGTAATGAAAAAAACGAGATTACCATTGTTAAGTTTCTCTGTATCAGCAGGATTTCCTTCTCCTGCTGATGACTATACAGAAGAGAATATAGATCTAAATGAATATTTAATACAAAATCCTTTTAGCACTTTTTTTATAAGAGTTAAAGGTGATTCAATGATAAATTCAGGAATTCAAGATCAAGACCTGATAGTCGTAGATAAAAGCTTAATTGCCAAACCGGGAGATATTGTAATCGCGATTATAAATGAGAGATTTACGGTAAAACGACTGGAGAAGAAGGATGATATTTTTTATTTAAAAGCAGAAAATCGTAATTATCCAGATTTATATTTAAAGAATTATAATAATATGCAAATTTGGGGTGTTGTCATATATTCGATACATAATTGTAGGTAGATAATTAAAAATGAATGCTATAGCTTTGATAGATGGAAATAATTTTTATGCATCATGCGAGCAAAGTATTAATCCATATTTAAGAAATAAACCATTAGTAATTTTATCTAACAATGATGGATGCATTATTGCGCGAAGTGCAGAAGCTCGTGCTTTAAAAATAAGAATGGGAGAACCTTATTTCAAGGTAAAGAATAGACTAAATAAATTAGGAGTAATAGTTTTGAGTTCAAACTATTCACTTTATGGAGACATGAGTAAGAGATTAATGAATTTGTTAAAAAAAAATTGTGAGAAAATAGAAATTTACTCCATTGACGAAGCATTCATCTCTATACATAGACCACATAATAAAGATTTATCTCCATGGGCGAGGAAATTAAGAACTTTGATATATCAAAATCTAGGATTAACGATCACGATTGGTATTGCTGAAAATAAATTAAGAGCAAAATTAGCTAATAAATTAGCAAAAAGAATTAATTATTCAGCTGGTATATTTGATCTAGGAATTATAAATAATAAGAATTCTTATTTAAAAGAAATTAACGTAGATAATATCTGGGGAATTGGGACTCAAAATTCACAATGGTTAAGAAGTAAAGGAATTAAAAATGCTAGAGAATTAAAAGATATGAACCAGCATGAATTAAAAAAGAAATTAGGAGTCGTAGGGCAAAGAATACAACTAGAATTAAAAGGTTATCAATGCCTTCCCATAGAAGAGAATAAAAAGCAAAAAAAAGAAATTCGTGTTAGTAGGAGTTTTAGTCAACCAATAACAAAATTAGAAGATTTGAAACATGCTTTAGCAATTTATACAATAAGAGCATCAGAAAAAATGAGAGCTCAAAATTTGCAAGCCTCTGCCATAACAGTTTTTACAAGAACTAGTCATTATTCAAAATTTAATTATCAAAAAAGTGCTTATAAGAAACTTGTTGAGGCAACTAACAATACAAATATTATTTTAAAAATAGTCATTGAATTATCTAAAGAAATTTATCATCCTGAATATAAATTAACTAAAGCAGGTGTTTTAATGCAAGAGTTAAGTGAATCTGCTTACTTTCAGAAATCAATCCTAAATTATTCTTATAAAAACGAATCAGACAAAGAAAGAAAACTAATCCAAATGATTGATTCTCTAAATAATAAATTTGATAAAGAAGTCATTACATGGGGTATTGCAAAAAAGAATCAATCATGGGGTATGAATAGGAAATTATTAAGTGGTACATCAATTACCGATATTAAGAAAATTCCAACTATAATTATTTAATTTATATTAAAATGGAATTTATTATATTTCTAAATAAATTAGATAAAGACATATTTGAATTAATAAAGAAAGCTAACTATTCAATAGAAGAAAATTCTGCATTATGCTTAATAGATAAAAGATATATTGGATTCCATAAAAAGAGAGAAAAAACAATTATTATATGTACAGAAAACGCAAAAGATATAACAAATTTTACAACTAAAGTAACATCAAATTTTAAAGATAATCACAAAACAAAACTCTATATAAGGAGAGCGCTAAGACATGAAGCAACTCATATGGTTCAATCATGCAATGGTGATAAAATATTTGGAGATATAAATGAGATAAAAAAGAAGATAAATAAAAACAAAGAAAAAGCTATTAAATCATCAGTAAGAATATCTGGAAATTTAGAGAAAGAATTGGAAGCTTATATGATGGAGGATAAACCAAGAAAAGTTAAAAAAGCAATAATAAATTATTGTTTATAATATTAATTTCTTAAAGCATAATTTCCACATCTTTGCTTATCAAGAGAAAAGATATGCTGCCTTTCAAGATAATAGAGATTTTGAAAGTTTAAGGCATCGGAATTTAAGTCTTTAAAAAGATCATCTATTTCAACTGAAGAATCTGAGGTTTGAGAAGAATTTCTATCAATTAAAATTGCTATGCAATTTTCTAAAGTATTTAATCTTTGTGAACTCCAGGACTCAATAAGGTGCCGACAACGCTTTAAAGACTTATATTTTTCTAATAAAGATAAATTACCTAGTAAGTTTCTTTTAGCATTACTTAATGTTGTCAGAAGTATTTCATTTGGATTAATAAAAAAGGTGAGTTTATCAAAAATTTCAGGATGATTAATAGAAATAGAATCAGTAACCAATTTAAGTAAATTAAACTCAAAAAAATCATCTTTTAAATTTGAGTCTCTGATCTTCTTCAAATAATCATCTCCAAAATTATACTTTTCAACTTCAGAAATAGATTCCCAAATTATCTTATGATGATCAACAGTGAAGCATTCAATTTCACGCTTAATCAATTCATCTCTAATGAAGATTCTTAAATTTGGTGAATGTAAATAATAGAAAATTATTTCAGATTCATTCTTTTCTCTTTGATTCACTTCATTTGGCAGTTCAAATTTTTGCGATCTTCCATGCCATCTAAAGCCTTTAATTTGTTTTCTTAAATCTTCTTCAAATTTGATTGCCAATCTTGCCTGTCCCATACTTAGTCTTTCAGAAACCTTTTGAAGATAATGAGTCCTAGTGGCAGATTGAGGTAACTTACTTAAAAACTTTACAAGGCCAGTAACAACACTTTGAAAATTCTCCACTTTTGATAAATCCTTATTTAAAAAAATTTGATCTAATTCCCAATCGATCCAGAAAGAAGCATTATCAATTAAGTTAAAATAATCTACTGATGAATTTTGATTTAAATATTCATCAGGATCTTTGAAACCTCTTAGCTGAAGAATCTTTAAATTTATTTGCTGATTTAAAGATAAACTTTCTACCTCAGCAATAATTCTTTTTGTTGCTGAAATACCTGCATTGTCAGAGTCAAAATTAATAACAATATTTTTATTATCTGTACATCTACATAATTGTGATATCTGATACTTACTTAATGATGATCCCTGGGCTGCGACACAGTTGTTAATTCCCTTTGAAAAGAGAGATATGACATCAAAATTACCCTCAACAACTATCGCTTGATCTTTTTTTCTAATATTGCTGGAGGCTTTATCGAATCCATAAAGAATTTTACCTTTCTCAAAAACATCTGTTTCTGGAGAGTTTAAATACTTTGGATTTGATCCGTCTAGTGTTCTTCCAGTGAATGCTACAACTCTACTTTGGGAATCATAGATAGGAACCATTAATCTATTGCGAAATCTATCAAAGACTTTATTTTTATTATCTTTGGAAATGATTAATCCAGCGTTATGAATAGTTTCAAAAGAAAATCCTTTAACTTTTAGCAAATACTCATATAAGCATGTCCAAGAATCGGGAGCAAAGCCTAACTCAAATTTCTCTATTATATTTTTACTTAATTTTCTATCATTTGTTAAATAATTATATGCATTATTTCCTAAATTGCTATTTAACTGTTTTTTGAACCAATCCTTGGTCTCTCTTAAAATTTTAAATAATTCTTCTCTCTTAGATAATTGTTTTTTATAGTTTTCTTGTTGGTTTTCATCTATTGTTACAATATTAATATCATTTTTTCTTGCTAACGATAAAACAACATCCGAGAAATTATTTCTAGTAAATTCCATTAGAAACTTAATAGAATTTCCTCCAGCACCACATGAAAAACAATAATAAAACTGCTTCGAAGGTGAGACAGTCATGGAAGGTTTACTATCATCATGGAAGGGGCAAATACCAACATATTCCTTACCCCTCTTTTTTAAGACAACATGTTCAGATATAACATCAACGATATCTGCTTTTTCTTTGACCTCCTGTATAGTTTTGGGATGAATAGAGGAACCCATAGAATTGGCTTAATTAAAAATAAAAAATATTATTAAGTTATAAATCATAATTATGAAAGAATCTACTTAAATTCACAAAATAATTATTTTTCAAATAGTACATCAATTAATAAAGTTCAACAATGCAAATAAGTAACTTTAAAAAATTTAATCTCGTATTTGCATCATTTTTTTTTAGTTTAATGACTGTTTGCGTTAAAAAAATTGATGCAGCTATTCCAATCTATGAACTAGTTTTTTTTAGATCTGTTTTTAGTTTAATTATTACATCAATAATAATAAAAAAAAAGAAAATTAATCCATGGGGTAAAAATAAAGGTCTTCTAATTGTAAGAGGATTACTGGGAACTATTGCGTTGATATGTATATTTTATTCAATAAGAAATATGCCTTTAAGTATTTCAACTGTAATTCAGTACACTTATCCGATCTTTATTTCAATATTCGCAGTATTTCTAATTAAAGAAAGAATAAACTTAAATTTAATAATTGCTTTATTTTTAGGATGGTTTGGAATATCAATAATTTTAAATCCATATCAATCAACATCATCTACAGTAGATCAATTTGTTGTTTTTATAGCATTTATTGGAGCTATTACAACATCACTAGCCTATATAGCTGTTAAGAAATTATCTAAGAAAGAAGATATCTTTATCATAATCAAATACTTTCCTTTGATATCAGTCATAACATTAATGCCAATTGTTTATGCTAATTGGATTACACCACAAATAAATGATCTTATTTGGATAATTGGTATTGGAATATTTACCCAAGCAGGTCAAACATTTCTAACCCAAGGTTTAAAAGAATTGCCAGCCTCCCAAGCATCATCAATAAACTATTTACAAGTTATATTTGGCTCTATTTGGGGAATATGTATATTTAAAGAAGACATAACTATAAATTTTGTAATTGGATCAATATTAGTTTTATTAGGAACTATTATTTCTACTAGCAAAATACAAAAAACAGATTTACAATTATGAAAAGATCCATTAAAAAATGAGATTAATTTTACTTACAATATTTAGTCTGATGCCATTTCAGCAAATGATCGCATCCACTCCTAAATCAGTAACTTGTACAAGAACAGAATATAGAGAAGAATATATTCCTGGAACAAAATCTAATCCTGGTTATGTTAGAAATTATGAAGTTGATGTTGAAATACCTTGTGGAGGCTCTCAATCTAAAAATACAGATGTTAATGACTGCAGTGAAGGCTCAGTAATCGGAGGGCTTTTAGGAGCTGGACTAGCTATTTCAAGTTCAAGAGGGAAAGATAGATGGTGGGCAATTCCAGCGGGTGGTACAGCTGGAGCCCTTATAGGATGTCAAGTTGATGGGGGTTAATTGATTAGCTGGATTAGAGGAGAAATTATTGATACATGGATTAAATCAAAAAGGTTATATGTATTAATAAATTGCCAAGGATTAGGATATGAAGTCCAAATTTTAGAGTCTTTAAAAAAAGAGTTAGAGAAAGGTACACTTACCTTATGGATTCATCAAATAAAAAGAGAAGATTCTGATTTTTTCTATGGTTTTAAAGATAAAGTTAAACGAGATTTTTTCAGAGATTTATTACAAGTAAAAGGAATTGGGCCTCAGATAGGCATGTCATTATTGAATAAATATGATCTAAACCAAATTTTTAAGTCATTAAAAATTAAAGACGAATCACTCTTTAATTCAATTCCAGGTATTGGACAGAAAATGACCGAAAGAATATTTCTGGAATTAAAAAATAAGAATACAGTTACCTCAGAAACTATTAAAGATTTTGATGACAATACAAATAGTTATGAGTTAAAAAAAGAAATTAAAAATATTATTGATGATTTAGATCTAGCTCTTAAATCATTAAATTATTCTTTAAAAGAGAGAAAAAAAGCTATTAACTTTACTATAAAACAGATAGATCAACCAAATATACAGAACAAAAAGGTAATAAATAATTTAAATTTTGAAGTTTTATTAAAGCAATCTTTAGACTTTTTAGATGAGAGTAAATAAAAATTTGCTTCATTCCATAGTATTATATTACCAAGTATTAAAATTTTATGTCTTTAGATACAGCAGAGAAACAGAAAATTATTGACTCTCATCAAATACATCCTACAGATACAGGTTCAGTAGAGTTACAGGTAGCAATGCTTTCTGAGAGAATTACTAAATTAAGTGATCATTTACAAAAAAATAATCAAGACTATGCATCAAGGCAAGGTTTATTGAAAATGATTGGGAAAAGAAAAAGAATGTTATCTTACATAAAAAATAAAGATATAACTAAGTACTCAACGTTAATTAAAAAGATTGGAATAAGAGGATAATTTATATTAATGGCGAAGAAAAGATCAAAAAAAAATAATTTATCAAAAAAAATATCTACTCAAGGTAATGCTTTTCAAAACTTAGAAAAGGATGTTAAAACAATTAATACTAAAGTTCAATCAAATGGAATTCCCAAATATGTGGCAGATAGAATGGCAAAAAGAATATTTTTTACGGCAGGGATACCTACTCTTTTAGGAATGTCTGTTTTCGTTATTAGTTATATTATTGTTACTAGAAAAATAGCAGAAATCCCCCCTTCTTCTACCATTGCTGTTTCAGCATTATTTTTCTTATTAGGTTTAGGTGGATTAAGCTATGGAATTTTATCAGCCAGTTGGGATATATCTCCTGGAAGCTTTCTGGGGTTAGAAAATATTCCACTCAATATAAAAAGAGCTAAAGCTGCATTTAAACCAGCTTCTCAAAATTTTGATGAAATAAATAAGAATTAAGAGACTAACGATTGCAAGTCAACATTGAATGAATTTGACTCTAATAGTTTTGCGGCACCATTTATATCACTTACACAAAATTGATCGCCAAATTTTACATAAGTTACAGATTCACTAGATTTTACTGCCGCTAATACTGGGGTTTTCACACCACACTTATCTCTATCAGCTTTAAACTTTATTAAACAATTTCTGATTTTATTTTGCACTCTTATATCAGATGCTTCTTGACACTTAAGATTTATTATTAATAATTTTAGATTATCAATTTCTCTACAATCTTCAACAATCAATTGAGTCTTGTCACTTCTTTTATCTATCGTTCCCCATACAAGAAGTCTTGTATCTGTGACCAAAAATTCAGAAAGTCTAAGATAAGTTTTGGGGAAAACTACTGCCTCGCAAGTACCTGATAAATCTTCAAGTTGTATAATTGCCATCCTATCCCCTTTTTTAGTGGTAATTTGTCTTAATTCTGGAATCATTCCAACTAAACTAATTTTACTCTTATCTTTAAATTCCTCTAATGTAGAAATACTAATAGGCGAAATTAATCGTGCTGGCTTAGAAAGATGCTTTAGAGGATGATCAGACAGATAAAAACCCAAAAGCTGCTTTTCTAATCTTAGTTTTTCAACAAGAGTATAATCATCTACTTTAGTACTCTTATTTAAAGAGATATCTAAGCTATCAATTTTATTATCTATATCAAATAAATTTCCCTGTCCAGAAATACGATCGCGATTTCTTGAAGCAGCCCATTCGGTAACATGATCAAGATCAGCTAGTAATTGAGCTCTATTTTTATCCTTAGAGAATTCATCAAGTGCTCCACAATGAATTAGTGATTCAAGATTTCTTTTATTTAAAATACTTGGGGGCAACCTATCGCATAAATCTGATAATGATTTAAACGTTCCAAAATTATTTCTATTATCAATAATATTTTTGATTGCTGAATCACCTAAATTCTTTATAGCAGACAATCCAAATAATATTTGTTCGTTTTTTATTGTAAAATCAAATCCAGATAAATTTATGCTGGGAGATATAACTTCTATTCCCATTGAATAACAATTAGAAATATATCGTTGCATTTTATCAGTAGAACCTGAATTTACTGACAATAAAGCCGCCATATAAGCAACAGGAAAATGAGCTTTTAAAAATGCTGTTTGATAAGTAACAGCCCCATAAGCAGTAGAATGACTTTTATTGAAGCAATACTCAGCGAACAAAACCATTTGATCAAAAAGATCATTAGCTATTTTCTTATCTACTCCTTTATTAACCGAACCTTCGATAAAAATACCTCTATGTTTAACCATCTCTGAAACTTTTTTCTTACCCATTGCCCTTCGAAGTAAATCTGCTTCGCCAAGAGAATAACCTGCTAAATCTTGCGCAATTTTCATAATCTGTTCTTGATAAACCATTATCCCGTATGTTTCAGTCAAAATAGATTTAATAAATGGATGTGGAAAATCGATTTTTTCAGAGCCATTTTTTCTCTTAATAAATTTTGGTATCAATCCCGCATCAAGAGGACCTGGTCTATACAAAGCTAAAATCGATGAGATATCTTCCAATGAACTAGGCTTGAAATCTTTAACAACCTGCTTCATACCTGTTGATTCCAATTGAAAGATGCCTTCTAAATCTCCTCTACCAATGAGATTAAAAGTTTTTATATCATTTTCTGGCAATGTATCAAGATTTATTTTTCTTCCCGTAGAGGATTTAATTAATGAAACAGTTTTATTGAGCATTGTAAGATTTTTTAATCCAAGAAAATCCATTTTTAGAAGACCAAGAGACTCAATATCATCCATTGAGTATTGAGTAATGATTTGACCATCATTATTCCTCTGCAAGGGTACAAGTTTATCAAGGCGTTCTGATGATATAACAACTCCTGCAGCATGGACTCCGTAAGTTTTATTAGTTCCTTCAATCCTAATAGCTAAATCAACCCATTTTTTTACTTTACTATCATTAGTATATTTTTCTAAAAATTCTGGAGCTGGTGTATTTTTGTCAATCATCTCATTTAATTTATATGGTTTTCCTCTAACTACTGGAATTAATTTTGCAAGCTTATCTGATTCGCCATATGGGATATCAAGAACTCGGGCTACATCTTTTAACACTGCTTTAGAAGTCATTTTATTAAATGTAATTATTTGAGCAACTTTTTCTTCTCCATAACGATCGGTTACATATTCAATAACTTCGTTTCTTCTATCAATACAAAAATCTGTATCAATATCAGGCATAGATTTTCTTGCAGGATTTAAAAACCTCTCAAAAAGTAATCCATGTTTCACTGGATCTATATTTGTAATTTGCAAAGAATATGCGACTAACGACCCTGCGGCTGATCCTCTTCCTGGGCCAACTGGGATAGAGTTGTCCCTAGCAAATTTAATATAATCCCATACAACCAAAAAATAATCAGGGAAACCCATATCCTCAATAATTTTCAGCTCAGTATTTAATCTTTTTTTATACTCATCACTTATCTCTTCGAAAGAGTTTTTTAATAATCTTTTCTTTAAACCATCTTTAGAGACTTCCTTGAGATAATCTATAGCCTTTTTATTCTCTAATAAAGGATACTTTGGCATTTTATATTCGCCAAATAATTCAAAATTTTCGACCTTATTTGAAATTTCAATCGTATTGTTAATAGCATTTCTAATAGTATCTAAATCAATATGATCTCGAAAAAGATTTAACATCTCCTCCTCTCCCTTTATATATTCCGTTCCTGTGTACCTCAATCTTTTTTGATCACTAATTAATTTACCTGTCAAAACACAAAGTAATGCATCGTGTGCGCCAACATCCTTATTAGATATGTAGTGAGCATCATTTGTTGCGATAACCTTAATTCCATATTTTCTTCCTATTCTAATTATTTCTATATTTACAACTCTGTCTTCAATAGATCCATGATCTTGTATCTCTAAATAAAAGTCGTCACCAAAAATTTTTTGATACCATTTTGCTGTATTCTCAGCAACATCGATTCTTCCTTTTAAAATTGCCTGAGGAATTTCACCTCCTAAACATGCTGTAGCAATAATTAATCCTTCTTTATACTTATGAAGCAAGCGTTTATCGATACAAGGTCTAGAAAATATTCCCCTACCTCGCATGCCATTTAAATGACTTAAAGAAGTTAATTTTACAAGATTTTTATACCCAATATAATTTTTAGCTAACACAACCAAATGATATCTCTTTTCTTTCTTAGGTTGAGGATCATCGATAGAGCCATTTATTATATACATTTCGTTACCAATAATTGGTTTTATATCATATTTCCTACAACTTTTAACCAACTCAATAACACCATACATAACTCCGTGGTCAGTTAGAGCAATACTTTTCATCCCAAGTTGATTAGCTCTTTCTACGATTTTTGGAACCTGACTAGCTCCATCAAGCAAACTGTAATCACTATGGTTATGTAAAGGAACAAATCCCATTCTTAGCAATATTCATATTTATAAGATAATGAAATTTATAAAAAGATCTATAAAAACTAAAAGATATTAATTATTAATTTAAAATTAGATTTTTGGTTTATTTTGCATTAAGTTTGCATCTTTTTCAAAAATATGAGCTGCATTTAAAATCTTTTCTTCTTGTAAAACATCACCAATTAGTTGTAGTCCAATTGGAAGACCTTTTTTATCAAAACCACATGGAATGGTTATAGCGGGAAGTCCTGCCAAGTTAACTGGTACTGTCAAAAGATCAGAAAGGTACATTGATAGAGGATCGTTGGAATAATCTCCCTTTAAAAAAGCGGTTGTAGGACAGGTAGGCGATAACAAAATATCTACATTTTTAAAAGCATTATCGAAATCATTCTTAATTAGAGTTCTCACTCTCTGTGCTTTTTTATAATAGGCATCACTATAACCTGCTGATAAGGCATAGGTTCCTATTAAAATCCTTCTTTGAACTTCATCTCCAAAACCTTCACTTCTACTTTGTGAAGTCATATCAGATAAATTATCTATATCTAAGGATCTATATCCATACTTTACTCCGTCATATCTTGCTAGATTTGCAGATGCTTCAGATGGTGCAATGACATAATAGGTAGCAATACCATCATTAAACCTGGGGCAACTAATATCAATTATCTCTGCTCCAAGTGATTGAAACCTTTGAATACTCTTTTCCACAGATGTTTTAACCTCATAATCAAGACCTTGGTGATCTAAGCATTCTTTAATAATCCCAATTTTTAAACCTCTAATTGATTTATCAAGATTTGAGATATAGCTTGGAACTGGAAAATCTAATGAAGTGGAGTCTAATGGATCATTTCCAGCAATAACCGATAGTATTTCAGCAGAATCTGATACCGAATTTGTTATTGGTCCTATTTGATCGAGAGAACTCGCAAAGGCAATTAATCCCCATCGACTTACTCTCCCATATGTTGGTTTCAAGCCGACAACTCCACAAAATGATGCTGGTTGCCTTATTGATCCTCCTGTATCAGACCCAATAGAGGCTAGACATAAACCAGCGGCCACAGAAGCTGCGCTCCCTCCAGAGCTCCCTCCAGGTACTCTGTCAAGATCCCATGGATTAGAAGTAACTCCAAATGCAGATGTTTCTGTTGAACTACCCATGGCAAATTCATCTAAATTTGTCTTTCCAAGACATATTGCTCCTTCTCTCCATAAATTATTAGTAACGGTAGATTCATATGGAGCAACAAAATTTCTTAACATATTGCTTGAGCAAGATGTAATTATTCCTTTAGTGCAAAGGTTATCCTTAATAGAAATTGGTAATCCCGCTAATATAGGAAGCTTAGAGTTATTAGAAATTTGTTTATCTATATACTCAGCCTGCAATATGGCCTTATCTTTAGTAATTGTGGTGAAAGCGTTAATCTTAGGATTTAAATTAATAACTTTATCAATAAAATCTGTAATTAATTCTTTTACAGAAGAATTACTACTATTAATTTCATTGCGATAAGATTTAAAATCCATTTAAGTATTTAAATAGCATAAGCAAAGATTATATTACTACTGAATAGTCAAAGGTTCACTTTTCTTACATCTCATAAGACTATGAGAAATATTTTTTGATCCTTCTTCATTTAAATCGTTTAGAAACATTTCTAAGTTTCCTTCCAAACTTTTTTTTGTTAAAAATGGACCAAACCAATAAACAACTTTTGGGGCTTGCGTCTCAACTTTTGCCCACCAAGCTAATCCAAGTTTGTTTCCTAATTTTCTAATCAATTTTGTTGGTCTCATAAGACCATATGTAATTTGTTAAATTCTATACAATTTCTGACTAACTTTTCAATAATTAGTAAATATTAAAAAGTTATGTATGGAAATAATGATAAATATGTACGTAAGATTTAAATAAAACTTTTAAATAATAAATCTTACTTAGTTAAATGACTTATGCATATACCTGCTGCTACAGAAGCGTTTAAGCTTGTAGTCTTACCGATTAAAGGTATTTTCAATAAATAATCACAATATTTTTGAGTAATTAAAGATATACCTTTATTTTCTGAACCAATTACAATCACTAGTGGAAAATTTTCATTAAATTTAAATACGCTTTCTTTTGCTTTCTCAGATAAACCCACCACTAAAAAACCTTCATCTTTTAATAATTGTAAAGATCTATTTAAATTAACGACTCTACTAATAGCTAGATTTTCTAAAGCTCCTGCCGCCACCTTAGAGACTGTACCAGTTATTCCCGCTGATCTTCTTTGAGGGAGAATGATCCCAGAACATCCAAAAGCCTCTGCTGATCGAATAATTGCCCCTACATTATGAGGATCTGTAATTCCATCAAGACAAATTAATACAGGAGTAGTTTTATTGAATCTAGAAAGACTTATAAGTTCCTCTATAGGTATAGTTTTCGTATACGAAACTTGTAAAGCTATACCTTGATGTACAGCTCCTCTTGTGATTTGCGAAATTCTTGACCATGAAACTTCTTCAACGAGAACACCTTTGTTTTTTATTTCCTTAAGTAAAATAAAAAATTTTTCTGATGATCTAATTTCGGAAGTACACCATATTCTATTTATTGGCCTGCCGCTTTCTAGGGAAGACAAGACTGAATGCTTCCCCCATACAAAATCTTCCAAGTTAGTTTCTGCAAATTGATTGTTAAATTTACGAATATTTATCTCATTAGAATTTTCTAAGTTTTTTCTATAGTTTTTTTGTGATTTGTATTCATAATCATTTTTATTTCCTAAAAATTTATTTTTTGTAGGCTTACTAAAATTTCTTTTAAAATTGTCCGAATTTTTACTTTTATTTTTACTAAAACTCTTTGTTTCTGGATTTTCTTTAAAATTATTTTTAGAAAATTTTCCGTATCTATTATTTGAGTTATTTTTCATGAAAATTTTTTAATTACTTTAATTCTAGTTGGTCAAAAAGATATGATAGTCTTTTTGGATTATTTAAAAATAACCAACCAATTAAAGTCTCAAAACCAGTTGATTTTGCATAAATATTTGGTTGAATGCCTTTTGGAGTCCTTTTTGTTTTATTTCTTGCTCTTCTAACAAGATCAATCTCAAAATCATTTAATTTGGGCTCTAAGAAAATTAAAGATTCTGCTTGAGAATTTGCTTTAACATTATTAACAACAGACAGATGTAAATCTTTTGATTTTGCAGGCTTCTTTATGTGTCTCATTCTTTGATGTAATTCCCAAACAGCATCGCCTAACCAAGCCAGTTGAATTACTCCGATATCAAAAGTTGTTTTAGTTGTTTCTAAATTATCTAACCAATTTTTCAATTTTTTAATTTTTGTAAAGCAATTTCCAAACTAGATTCTAAATTTAAGAACTCTCCTAATCGAACTAATTTGATAGTTTGAACTACCCTAGAATTTCCAATTACAGAAAATTTAAGCTTAAGTTTTTTACATTCCTTAGCTGTCTGAACAAGTGCTCCAAGACCTGAGGAATCTAAAAAATCTATCTTATTAAGATCGATCACAAAAGGCATAGGATCTTTTTCAAGATTGCTAGTAACAAATGTCTTAAATTGCTTCTCAGAAAAAGCATCTAACTGTCCTGTAAAAGTAAAAATAATTGTTTTTGCTTTTACTGTTATGTTTCCCCTTAGAGAAACTGTAAGTCTTTGGAAGTCTTCTATGATTTATTCCTCCAAAAAATAATTTATTAAATGTAATTATCAAATCAAAAGAATTGAATATGTCAACATCTTTCTAACATTAGAGAAACAAAATTTTTAAATAAATAATCTGAATCATGAGGTCCAGGAGATGCTTCAGGATGATATTGTACGCTAAAAATAGGTTTATTTTTAATTTTTAATCCAGCAACAGTCTTATCATTTAAATTTAAAAAGGTAACTTCAGCTATATCTTCAGGGATAGAATCTGCCGCCAGTGCAAATCCATGATTTTGACTCGTTATGTCAACCTTATTTCCTACACCACATGGATGATTTAAACCACGATGTCCAAAACATAATTTATAAGTTTTTCCTCCCAAAGCTAATCCAAATATTTGATGCCCTAAACAAATTCCAAACATGGGTATATTTCCCCTTTCAATTAAATCCTTTGCTAACTGTATACCTTCATATACACATGAAGGATCTCCAGGACCATTGGAAAAGAATATACCATTAGGTTTGTAAGATAAAACTTTATCAATCGGAGTTTTAGAAGGTAAAACAATTACATCACAACCGTAATAAGTTAGTCTATTTAGGATAGATTTTTTAATCCCAAAATCAATAGCCACAACTTTTAATTTTTCTTTTTTATCATTAATTTCGTAATTTCCAAATAAAAAATTTGAGTCAGAATGGTTCCAAAAATATTCTTTGGTAGTTGAAACCTGAGAAGCAAAATTCAATCCGCTCATACTGGGAGTATTATTTAAATATTTTCTGCAACTTTCGATACTTATATCCTCGGAAGCAATAATTCCATTCATTGAACCATCATTTCTTAATATCTTTACTAAAGCTCTTGTATCTATTCCAAATAACCCAATAACATTATTTTTTTTCAACCATTTGTCTAAAGTTAATTTTGCTCTCCAGTTGCTTGTATTATTTGAAAAATTTCTTACAATTATCCCTTTGACAATATTATTTGCAGATTCTGAATCCTCAAAGTTAATACCAGTATTACCAATTTCTGGATATGTAAAAACTAAAATCTGTCCAAAATAACTTGGATCAGTCATAACTTCCTGATAACCAGTCATTCCTGTATTGAAAACAACCTCACCAATTGCTTTACCTTTTGCACCAAAGGAATAACCATTAAATATTACTCCATTTTTTAGAACTAGCTTCGCATTTTTTTTAAAAGGATCATTCATCTGTTTAGTTATTATTATTTACCTCTAAATAACTTTTCAACTTTAAGAATTTCTGCATTGGCAAACCTTTTTCTATAGATGAGAAAGCAATATTAATACATTTAGAAAGATCAGTTTCTATTCCAGAAGCCCAGATAACGAGAGCTGCATTAAAAGCTACAACACTAATATGACTTTCATCACCTTTACCATTTAATACAGATATTAGTATTTCTTCATTAGTCAAATCTCCCGAGACAACAAGCTCCTTATTGGATATATTTTTAAATTTAAAATCAGAAAAATTAACCTCAGAGGACGTTAAGACTCCATTATCTAAAAAAATAACTTTATTTTCCCCTTCTAATGATGCTTCATCTAATCCACCATATCCGTGAATGATTATTGCCCTTTGCATTCCAAGTTTTTGTAAAGCCAAGGCCATTGGTTTGAGTAGATCCTCAGAAGCCACACCAAGAACTTGAGCATTTGGTCTTAAAGGATTTACTAAAGGGCCCAATTGATTAAAAACAGTTCTAATCCCAAGATCTTTTCTAATTGGAGCTAACTTAGCCAGTGATTTATGCCATACAGGAGCAAATAAAAAAGTAATTCCTATATCATTAACTGCATCAATTACTTTTTCTAAAGGGGCATTTAAATTCATGCCCAAGTTTAATAGAACATCTGCAGATCCAACCTTCCCACTTGCACTCCTATTTCCATGTTTTGATACATTTACTCCGCATGCTGAGGCAACAAAAGCAACAGCAGTAGAGATATTAAAAGTATTAGCTCCATCTCCTCCTGTACCACAAGTATCTACAAGAAATAAATCAGGCCTTTCACAAGGCAAAACACAAGCATCAAGCAATATATTTGCCATAGTGGCCAACTCTAAACCAGTGACTCTTTTACATCTTAAGCCTGCCAAAATGGCAGCTGACTTTATTGGAGAAATATTATCATTCAACCAAGAGCTCATAAGGGTTCTTGCCATGATTTCATCCAAATCATTACCTTGAACAATAGTTTCTAGAATTAAAGATATTTGATTAGATATTTTCATTTTGATTTTGTAGGTTAATTAGAGGTATCAAATCCTGAACCAATTAGATCTTTTGGTGAACTATTTGGTTTAAAATCATTTGACCAGATTTCTCTTGTTTTTGCAAATAATAATTCTTCTGTGATATTCCAAAATTTAATAATTTTTTTTAAATCATTTTTAAGATCTTTTTCACCAGGGAAGTTTTTATATCTATTAATTAATCTAGCTAAATTTATTAGATCTATATCTGCAGGTATTTTTTTAACCACAAGAGCATCTATAGTGTTTTTATCGATATCGTGAAGGGGATGAATTTGATCATCTTCCATAGTAAAAAAAGCTTATCTTTATAAAATTAGCTCACAAATTTAAAAATGAAACATTATGTTAATCTTATTGGAAAAATTTAATGAACAATCTGAAAATAAATATTTTAAAAAAATACCTTAAACCATTTAAACAAGAATTATTTCTTGGTGCATTAGCTTTGTTAATAGTAAATATTTTAAGTGTAATAATTCCCTTAGAAGTTAAGAATATTATCGACCAATTACAAGATGGTATCACTAGAAATTTTATAGTCTCAAAATCTCTATGGCTAATATTTCTAGCGACCCTAATGGGTATTATTCGATTAGCCTCAAGACAAATAGTCTTTGGTATTGGAAGAAAAGTAGAAGTCAAATTAAGACAAAAACTTTTTGACCACTTACTAATTCAGGATCCAGATTGGATTCAAAAGATTGGAAGCGGGGATATTATCGCTAGAGCTACAAGTGATGTGGAAAACGTTAGGCGTCTATTAGGGTTTACGGTACTAAGTTTATGTAACATCATACTTGCTTATTCATTAACAATCCCATCAATGTTTACGATTAATAAAATTTTAACTATATCTTCTTTACTAATTTTTCCAATAATTCTTGGAATTGTCGGTTTATTTGGGGGCAGAATGGTTAATCAAAGGCGTTTACAGCAAGAAGCATTATCAAAATTAAGTGATTTAATACAAGAAGACTTGTCAGGTATAAGTGCAATAAAAATTTATGCACAGGAAGAATCAGAATATAACCAATTTAATAAATTTAACAAAGCCTACAGAAATGCAGCTATTAACCTTGCTAGAACAGCAAGTACATTATTTCCTCTACTTCAAGGGATTTCATCAATTTCACTTTTACTACTCTTAGCACTAGGGACTTCACAACTTGAGAATGGATTTATAACAATAGGTGGATTAGTCGCATTAATACTTTATGTTGAGAGATTAGTCTTCCCTACAGCATTATTAGGATTTACGCTAAACACATTCCAATTAGGTCAAGTAAGTCTAGATAGAATCGAAGAAATTTTTCAAAGCGAACCAAAAATTAAAAATTATAAAAGTTATAAGACATCAAATAAAGACATTAAAGGATTAATTGAAGCGAAAAATCTTAAGATTAAATACGAAACTTCTAAAGCAAATGCTCTTGATGGGATTAATTTTAAGATTTTACCTGGTGAGCTAGTCGCTATTGTAGGACCAGTTGGTTGCGGCAAAACAACATTAGCGAAGGCTTTGGGTAGAACGATAGATATTCCTAAAGAACAACTATTTATTGACAACATTGATATCAAAAAAATAGATCTTAAATACTTAAGAAAAAATATAGCAATTGTCCCTCAAGAAGCATTCTTATTCACCTCAACAATTTCAGAAAATCTTAAATTTGGAGATCCAAAAGCATCTACAAACTTAGTAGAAACATCAGCGAGGAAAGCAGGTTTAAGTGAAGATATTAGTAACTTTCCAAAAGGATATAATACGATAGTTGGAGAAAGAGGAATAACACTAAGCGGTGGCCAAAGACAAAGAACAGCTTTGGGAAGGGCACTTCTTGTTAACGCTCCAATTATAGTTTTAGATGACGCTTTAGCAAGCGTAGATAATAAAACAGCATCAAAAATCATCAAAGATATAAGAGATCAAAAGAACAAAACCATATTAATGATAAGTCACCAATTGTCTGTGGCAGCGACATGCGATAGGGTACTAGTTATGGATCATTAGTTGATATTAATACACATTTATCAACTTCCCAATTAAAGTTTTCCCATATTTCCTCTTTTAATTTGAAATTACAATTTTCAAAATCTTTTAATTTAACTTTTGTTGGAGATGCTGAACAATATTGCCTGCTACCAAATGAAGCGAGATATTGTTGGTGATATTCTTCAGCATAAAAATATTTATTTATTTTTTTAATATCAGTTTTAATTGTTCCAAAGTTATTTATTTCTAAAAATTTTTGAAAAGCTTTTTGGCTGTTAATGATTGTTTTTTCTTGACTTTCATTATTAAAATATATAGCTGATCGATATTGAGTTCCATAATCATTTCCTTGTCTATCTTTTTGAGTGGGATCATGACACTCCCAAAACATCTTCAATAAATCACTAATATCTATTACTTTCTTATTCCAAACCACTTTTACAACTTCAGCATGGCCAGTATTGCCAGAGCAAACCTCATTATATGTTGGATTATTTGTTTCTCCACCAGAATAACCTACGGAAGTAGTTATTACTCCAGGAAGTTTCCAAAAACACTTTTCTGCTCCCCAAAAACAACCACATC
>CACNYU010000015.1 GCA_902624785.1 uncultured Prochlorococcus sp. | reverse complement strand
AGAAAAAAATTTAGAGGACTTAAAAATATCTAATCCACAAAAAAGAGGGGCAAGTGATACGGAAGATAATAAGGATTTAGAAAAAGGAAGTGTTAAAGGAAAAGGTAAATTGAAAATTACATGCCTAAATTGTATTTCACCAAAATATCCTAGAAAAGCTTTAAAAAAGGGACTAGAAGGTAAACCTACAGTTAAAGTATGGATTTTACAAAGTGGTAATGTAGAAAAAGCAGAAATAATTATTTCGAGTGGTGTAACTTCAATAGATAATGCAGCCTTAGAGGCTGCTAAAAAATCAAGTTTCTATCCTTTACCATTCGATTCTTTTATTAATATTGAATACGATTTAAAAATAAGATAAAAATTCTATATATTTGATAATTTTTTGCATGCGTTATTGATTGTTTTTAAGCTTCCAGGATTTATTAATCCATAATAATTAAAGTAAATTAATTCAGTATCATATTTAGAAATAACTTGATTTAAAACAGGATCAGATAATAAGGAATTTTGATTAATCCCAGGAAATGTAATAACGATTATTTTGGATGGTTTTGTTTTTAAAATTATTTCAGGAGATAAGTTAACATATCCTTTAAATTCTGTTTTCGATTCTAAATTTTTAGAAATATTATCAAAATTAAATCTATCTAATAATTTACCCGCCCAACTATTTGAGTTAGGAGAGAGCAATGGCTTAGTACTGGCTAATATAACCGCAGTACCTCTTGATTTTGATGTATTCAAATAACAGCTTTTAATACTTCCTTGAAGTTTTGAGGGGTCTTTATTTAAATAATTTGCAAGATCACTAATTAATATTTCTAATTGTTTAATAGATTTAGTGTTTGTTTTAAAAGTTTCAATATTTAATTCATTAAGTTTATCTAATATTTTGTCATGGAAGCCTGCGGAACCAATTACTAAAGTTGGCTTCAAATTTATTATTTTTTCTAAAGAGGGAGGCATCCTTCCTTCACTAATAATTACCTTTTCAGCAAATTTATCTTCTTTTTTTAATAGATTTGAACCAGGTATGCCAACTAAAGAATCATGATCTAATTGAGATACTATATCTGAACCAAGAGAATTTAAACTAATTATTCTTTTGTCTTTTTCTTTAGAAAAATTATTTGCAATAGATTCAACAGGAAATATTATTGAACAAAATGCAATTAAAAAAATAATTAATTTGTTCTTTAAAACCATAATAAAGTTAATAAATAAATTAAGATTTTTTACTTTTTAAAATCTCCATTTGAATCCTGCTTTTAAACTAATTCCTGGTTGAGCATATCTTTGATAGGCTATGTCATCACTTCCTGAGATACCATTTGATCTAATATCAGACCATTTGTAATATACAGTATCAAAAATATTATAAATACCTAAATCTGCACTAAATCTTTCGGAGGCTTTATAGTTGAGCGCTAAATCAGTAGTAATATAAGAATCTGGAATATAAGCATATTCAGCAAGGCTTTGGCCACGTGAATTTGTTGGAGTTTTATAAGAATCAGATGGAGTTGGGACCCCAACATAAGTATTAGTTAAAGAAAGACTAAATTTATTATTTGGGAATAGATAATTAAAATTGGTAATAGCTGTAAAAGGATTGACAGAATCTAAATTTTCATTATCTGTTTCATTTTCACCATTTACATAGGAGGCAGAAGCTGTAAAACTTAATCCTTTATTTCTCTTAGAAAAATGGTATTTATAATCAGCCTCAATACCATAGATTTTTACATCAAAAACATTCCTAGTTTGATATTCAATTGCCATCTTAGGGCCTCCATTAGCTCCTAAGACGTTGCCAGGATCTGTAACTTGATAGAAAACAACATTTCCTGTTGTATTACTTTTATCAAGAAAATTTTTATATTGATTTAAAAACGTAGCAACTCCAAAATCTGAATTTCTATTTCTTCCTTTCAATCCTATTTCATAATTATCACTGGTTTCTTCCTTAAGATTGGGATTACCTACTGTTGTATAACTAAAGTTAGGAGAAAGAGAAATTCGACTACTATTAAGATCTTCCCAACTTGGAGCTCTAAATCCTCTAGCGTATTTTCCATAAAAATTTAGATTATTATTGACATTTCGTATTACTGCAATGCTAGGACTCCAATTACTGTAATCTTTACTTATTGGTTTCCCTACAGAGGATTCTCTATCCGTAAGAAAACTACTACCTGAGGCGTACCATTTTTCATCGGCGAAGGCATCAATATTATTTTCATCATATCTGATCCCTGCAATAATTTCCCAGTTATCAAACTTTATTTCATCCTGTAAGTATACACCCATCTTCAAGATATCAGAATCAGGATTGGATTTATAAGAACCACCTTTTACTCCATTTTCAAATTCGTCTCTTAATCTAGATGCATCATTATGATTGATTTCAAAACCATAAGTTAGTTTTTGATCAGCTCCACCAGAATTAAATTTATTTATAAATTGCACATTACCACCTAACATCTCTTGGTTTAATTTAACTTTGGTATTTTCAGTTTTTGCAGCTACTGGTTGTCCATACGCAAACCCTGCTGGAACATCTACAAAATAATCACTCTTATTCTCCATAGAATTAGAATAAATTTTTGCTGAGAACTCATCAATTAATCTATCTTGATCTCCTTTATAATTCACTCCAAAACTAATTCTGGTCCTCTTACTATCTCTAGTATCGGTTTGGTTATTAAGACTTTCTGCAGTATTATAATAAGTGGAACTTGTTGTGAATGCATCTTTGTTTATATTTTCAACAGTAAAGTCAAAATCTATATTGCCAGTCGTTTTAATTATTTTTGCATAATATGAATCGATATCTCCATCAACATCGTTAATGTATTTACTAGAAGTATTTCTATTTAGTTCTCCATAGCTACCATTACTTATAGCGAAAATTCCAGAAATATCATTATCTTTGAAAGCATACTTTAAGGAAGGTTGATATGAACTATTTTGTGAATTGTATGGGGAGGAAATTTGAAAAGTACTATTTTGTCCATCATCTAAAAGATCATCAGGTTGTAAACTTCTCAAAGAAACGACTCCCCCCATAGCATCACTACCATACAAGGAAGATCCAGTACCTTTAAGAACCTCTACATTACCTAAAGTACTGAAATCAATATAATTTAGTCTACTTGCCGCATATGTTCCACCTCTTCCATAACTAAATCTAGGTATCGGAATACCATCTATTAAGGTTAAAACTCTATTACCTTCTACTCCTCTAATATTTATATTACCTTTATCGCCTGTACCATAGGTTCTTTCATTATCTGATCTAGAAAAATCCTGAGATGATATTGAAGCATCATATTTAAATAGATTTCTCCAATCTATTGATCCTCGAGAATTAATTTCATCATAATCATATGAAGTAACTGCACCAGGAACGTCCTTAACAGCCCTTTCTGTTCTTGTACCAGTAACTGTAATTTTTAAAGTATCAAAACCACCATAACTTGGTGGATTTTCTGCTAACAAAAGAGGTCTTTCAAAAATTTGATTTAATTCTTTATCTTTCTTTTGAGTTAATGATTTATTTGTTTCAGCAAAGGTTGCTGATGACAAAGCAAAAAGAGACGAAGTTAGTAAAACTTTCTGAAAAATCTTCAATTTTTCCTCACACAATTTATTCAATAATATAAATTCCTTCTAGGTTTAAAAGATCAAATATCTAATTTTTCGTTGCTTTTTGGTATTAATTAATACATTTAAAAATTTGATCATTTTTTTTGTAATATATTATTATAACCTTTTGTATATTTATGCTTTAAAAGTGTTTTAAATTTTACTTAGCCGATATTAACTATTAGTTTGTAGGATAAATTTGTTTCCCATATGGTGTATCAGATATTAAAACATCAATATCAAAAATATTTTTTATAAATTTTTCATTAATTAATTCATTAGTTGATCCATAACCAATTGATTCGCCATCTTTTAATGCAACTATTTTGTCTGAATATCTTGCAGCTAAATTTAAGTCATGAAGAATTGTAATTACAGAAATATTTCTACTAACTTTTAATGTTCTGATGATTTCAAGAAATTTTATCTGATATTTTAAATCCAAAGCATTTGTAGGTTCATCTAGTATGAGGATATCAGTATCTTGAGCCAAAGCTAAAGCTAAATAAGCTCTTTGGCATTGCCCTCCTGAGATTTGACTAATAAGTTTATCTTTCAAATCATACATATCTACAAAATTTAAAGACTGATTTATTTTCTCAAGATCATTTTTATTTAAGTCAAACTCCCAAAATTCTTTATAAGGCGATCTGCCTAAAGCAACCAATTCTTTTACTGTGATATTTAAATTGGTATTAAGTTGTTGTGGCAAAAAAGAAATATTTTGAGCAATTCTTTTATTAGTAAAAAACTTTATATCTTTATCTTTTAAATAGATATTTCCTTTAAAAGATTTTATAATCCCTAACATTCCCTTAATAAGAGTAGATTTCCCTGAACCATTGGGACCAATTACACCTAACCATTCACCTTGATTAACTACGAGATTTATATTTTTGATAACAATTTTATTTTTATATCCGGTATAGTAATTTTCTAATTTTAGTTTTGCCATTATTTCTTATATCCAGTTTTTTTATAAAGAATTATCATAAATACTGGTGCTCCCACTAAGGCAGTAACAATTCCAACAGGTATTTCTACAGGTCCTAATCTTGATAATAAGTCTGCACTGCTTAATGTCAAAGCACCAATCAGAGCAGAAAAAGGAAGTATGTACTTGAAATCATTACCAATTAATAATCTTGAGAAATGTGGAACAATTAATCCTATAAATCCTATTAATCCGCCAATACTAACCGCACAAGCAGTTAACAAAGTAGCAACGGCTCCAATAAGGCATCTTGATCTAAAAAGAGAATTACCAAGGCTCACAGATAATTCATCTCCTAAACTTAACAAGTTTAATTGTCTTGATAAAAATAACCCTATAAATAAAGCACTTAAAATTGGTAAAGCAGCAAAATTTATTTCTTGCCATCCCCTTGAATTTAAACTACCTATAAGCCAGTTTAATGCTGCCTGAATTCTTCCATCTTCAACTTGCAAAAGTAATGTCGCTTGAATTGCTCCAAATAAGCTACTGATAGCGACTCCACCTAACACTAATCTTTCAACAACAATTTTATTTCCATCTTTAGAAAGAATAAATACTATTAAGGTTGTAAAAATGGCACCCAACCAAGCAGCAAAAGGTATAAAACTTTGTAATAAACCAAAACTAATAAAAAATACTATTACTAATCCAGATCCTGCAGATATGCCAAGTAAATAAGGGCTTGCTAATCCATTCTTAAGCATGCCCTGCAATAGTGCTCCCGACATACCGAGAGATGAACCAACTAGTAAAGATGCAAGTAATCTAGGCAATCTTAGCTCCCAAATTATGGTTTGATTTATTTCCTCTCCTTGTTTAAAAATTGCTAACCAGATATCTTGATTTGAAATATATACTGAACCTTTAGCGAGCGAAAGTAAAGAAATAATAATCAAAAAGGATATTAATATCAATAATGAAATTAAAAATTTTTTATTTGGATATCTAATTTTTTTTAATGATAATCTTATTATTATTATTGGCTAATTTTTGAACTTTTCAAGTTAAAAAGAAATATTTTTAATTTTGAAAATCAGCTCAAAGATTAATAAAAAAAATCAAAATCAAAAATATACCTTCATAACACAAACCAATTAAGTTCAGATTTGTTAGAGATACAGGAACGAAGTTTTTTAAAGTAGTATTTTTTTCACAAGCATTTAATAATTGATAAGGGAATATGTGGATTAAAACTAACCTTAGTTAAATCAGGAAATAGATTTTAAATATCAAATGCATTAATGCTATGTATTTAGTTACAAGGAATATATTTAACATTTAACAAGAAACTTTTTAATATTTTGTTTTAATAACTTAGCTTACTAAAAATATATTTCTAAGAACTTCCTAAAACCCTGATCCAATCAAAATAAAGAGAATCTTTGAAGCTTTTCTTAAATTGCAATAGATTTAATAACCCCCTTTTTCAGAAAAGTAAGTTTTGCTTATTTATTAACCCATCCTGATTTACAATATTTACTGCTCATTGAGAATTCATATTAATACATATTTAGACACTAGAATAAAATTGGTGTCATTGAATATTTTCCTTTAGTGTAATTGTGTTAAAGTATGAAATTCCTGATGGAGCCAAAGGAATTTGAACACATGCGCCCTGAATGCCATTCGTATCGCCAATTAGGACATAACAAGGTTTTGCAAATGTTTTAGCTGACAAGCTCACAAGGTTAGCATTGTTTACAAAAACTTATAGATTCCTTACTTTTTATCTTTGAGAAGTGATTTTAAATATCTCTTACTTCAAATAGAATTTATATACCAAAGCAAAAAAATTTCTAAAGAAAAAGAATAAAATAGACTCTAAGATATAACTCATAAAAATAGCTATTTTGATAAAAATGATTTTATATTTTCATTAATGCATTGATAGGGCGAAGTACCCTTATTTACATCTTTGTACCATTTTACAGTTTCAAAAACTGTTTTTCTAAAATCCCATTTTGGTGCCCAATTTAGTTCTTTAAAAGCTTTATCAATTGAAAGATTTAAATATTCTGTCTCAAAAGGTTGATTTCCTAATATTTCTATTATTGGCTCTTTTCCCCAATAAAGAGCAATTAAATTAACCAATTCATGGACTGATGATGTATCTAGAGTTTTAGGGCCAAAGTTAAATTCACAACTTATTCTATTCTTTATTTGTTTTTCAGCTAATGTTATATAACCCCATAATGGATCTAAAACATGTTGCCATGGTCTTATTGCATCTGGGTACCGAAGCTTAAGAGGTATGTCTTTTAAAAGTGAATTAATGGTATCAGGTACTATTCGATCTTTAGCCCAATCTCCTCCTCCAATAACATTCCCAGCTCTTGCTGTAGAGATAACTATATTTTCCTTAAAGAAAGATTTACGCCATGATTTAGTTGCTAATTCTAATGCTGCTTTACTGGAACTATATGGATCATTACCACCTAACTTATCATCTTCATTAAATCCATGCTTACTCGAAGTAGTTTGATAAACTTTGTCTGTAGTTACCATTATCACTGAACACTCATTGAGATACCTCACCGATTCAAGTAAATTTATTGAACCAATTACGTTAGTTTCCCAAGTAAGTTTTGGCTTAATATAGCTCTCTCTTACGAGTGGTTGCGCTGCAAGATGAAAAATTACTTCAGGATTAAAATCCAGAATCGATTCTTTAAGTTTATCTTCATTTCTAATATCTATATCATCGTGAATGTATATATTTTCTCTTAAAAATTTTAAAAATATTTTATCTTCCATTAAAGAGTTATAAAGTAAATTCGTTTCATCAGGTTCAAGAGAAATACCCTTAACACAACATCCTAAATTCAAAAGGATACAAGTTAACCAAGATCCTTTAAAGCCTGTATCACCAGTGATTAAAACCTTTTTATTTTTCCAAAAATTAGTCACTTTAATAAAAAATTTAAATTCGTTGTATCAAAAAAATTGGCAAATTTTGTCCACCCTAAAAATAATAATTATTAATATCTTATCCTAGAGTCTTCTTATGGTTAGCCAAAAAAATGGAAAGATAATTTATTATTACTTATCTATATTAGCCTTTGGTTTACTGAATACAAACATTAGAGCTTTCATTTATTTCTTCGTTAATCCATATAGTTAATATTTTTATGTACCTTGAAAATAATAGAAACGCAATGATAATTAGTCAAAATATTTAGCATAAATAATTAAAATCTTGATGGAGCCAAGCGGACTCGAACCGCTGGCCCCCTGCATGCCATGCAGGTGCTCTACCAGCTGAGCTATGGCCCCAAAGTAGATAATAATAATAACATTTCTTTGATAAATACTTAAGATTAAATTTATCTACTTTAGAAATAGTTCGTTAAGGAAGTTTATAAAATTGGAATTTATTTAGATTCTAAATTAACTTTTTTATTAAAAAAATTTATTCAAGAAACATTAATAATATCAAATATCTAATGTGGTTTTCATGATAGGATTTAAGATAAATTAATTTTTTAAATGAATGAGCCTAGTTTATAAAAAATCAGGTTTAATTTATATATTCATAATATTTCTTTCTTTAATTAGTACTTTGAACATAAAAGTAAGAGGAGATTTATTAAATGAAAATAATAATTCTGAAAATAATTTATTTCGTTCTAAGTCAATTGAAGATGATACTCCATATATCTTAGATACAGGGGATGTGATTTTTATTAAGTTTAAAGGTTTAGATTTATTTACAAATAATTACAGCGTAAGTCTTGAAGGCGAGATTTTTTTGCCTGAATTAGATGCAATATATGTTAGAGGATTAACTATAAATGAATTAAGAAAGTTACTTACTCAGGAATATAAATCTTATATAATCGACCCTAATATAGATATAAACCTAATAAACCCAAGAGATCTTAAAATTTCTGTGATGGGAGAAGTTAATAAACCTGGTCTTTATAACCTAAGAATCAATTCAAGAAGTTTAAGTTCACTATCCAATAATGAACCTTTAATTGAAAACCCTGTAACGTTATCCTCTGTTTACAATGTGCCAAGGGTTTTTGATGCTCTACAAAAAGTAGAAGGAATTACAAGAAATGCAAATCTTCAAAACGTTATTGTCAAAAGGAATAATGCTTCATCAAGAGGTGGCGGAATAATTCAAACTAATCTTGATATTCTTGCATTAATCAAGGATGGCGATCAGACCCAAAACATCACTTTAAGAGATGGTGATAGTATAGTAGTCCCAAAAAGTAGGTTGCCTATAGCAGAACAATTTTTAGAAATAAATAAAACAAATATTGCTCCTAGCCAAATAAGAATTTATGTAAATGGTAATGTTGAAAACTCAGGGACATTTGTACTCAGGCAAAATACAAGCCTATATGAAGCTATTGCTTCGGCAGGAGGAAAATTAGATGCATCTGGAAAAATTAATTTAGTAAGATTTAATGATCAAGGAAAAACTGAAATTAAAAAATTTGCATTTAATCAGAATTTTCAAAAGGGATCACAAAATAATCCCTACCTTCTTGACGGAGACATAATAACAGTAAACAAAAATATTTTAGGAAAAGTTTCAGCAACTTTAGATGCTGTTGGTTCTCCATTCTTTAAATCATATGCTATCTATAATTTATTGGAAAATAGTTTCTAATGGCACTTCTCAAACAAATAAATAAATCCAAAAAAAGAAATGTTAAATAAGATAAAAAAACATAATTCTATTTTTTTTCTTTTAATAGTTACTCTTTTATTTCCAACCCATTTATTATCAAATGATATTTTTGATACAAGAAAAATAAAAAAAAGAAAATTATTAATAGACTCTTTCGAAATAAGTACAAACTGGGAAAATAAAAAAATTATTTCCCCTCAAAAGAGAAATATAAAATGGGAGAAAATAAATGATGAAAAAATAAAAATTTATGATCAATTTGAAAATATTACACAGAGGAAAAAAACTTCTATTACTGCTTTAAATAGATCAATAATTTTTAATGAAGAAAGAGTTGGCCCTGATATAAGTTGGATGTTTCCTTCAGGTTTCAAGTGGAGCAAAAGATATAAATACGACATATCTGCCCGTGGCCATAATACAAGGATACCTGAACCTCCCGATAGAAAATTCTTTAGATGGAATGATGGAGATGCGATTGGACTTATTTCATATCAATTTTTACATTTTGAAAAGTCCAGTTTTGGATTTAATCTTGGAGTCAGAAGTGTTTACTCAGGGGATGGGGCTCTTGGTGGAAGCACATCAGTAGGTGAAGGTTTATCTGCTGGATTTAGGTGGGACTACCAATTATCTAATACTTCAGGTATTGCCTTTGGAGCAGAACAATTAATTCATTTTGACGGTTTAACAGATACTGGTAGAAATATTTACCTAACAGCATCTAAAGGATGGTGGAGAAGCGAATTCGAAGGAATAGGGATTTTCCCCTTGAATATTGCTACAGCTGGTTTTGGGACAGGAAGAATGGCCGTCGGTTCAGTTAAGGGATTATGTGCAGATTTACTTGGAGGTTCAGGGACTGAAATAGCCAATAAAAGAAACTTATGCTGGGCTCCAGTATTTTCCCTGGCTAGTGTTTGGAATGAGAAACTCTCAACATTTTTCGAATATAATGGACGCTTCTTTTTATTAGGAAGTTCAATTGCTCCATCCCAAAGAATTCCATTAAGGGGTACTTTTGCACTCATACTGTCTGACCACATTGACAACTATAAATTACATAATTCAAAAGATATGAATTGGGTATTTCAATTAAGTTTAGGATTTTAGAATTAAATTTTAAACTTTTCTCCAAACAGCTAAGAGTTTTCCTTGGAAGACTACCTGATCTAAATTTAATTCAATTGGTTCATATGCAGGATTGGCCGCTTCAAGGAATATTTTCCCTTCCCTTTTAATAAAATATTTCAAAGTTGTTCCTAAACCTGGTACCATTGCGCTAACAATTGTTCCGTTCCTTAACGAAAGTGAATCAGCAATTGGCTCCATTAAAACCATATCGCCATCAGCGATATAAGCCTCTATCATAGAATCTCCATTTACTGTAAGGGCAAAAACATCCTTCTTTTTCAAGATATCAGAAAAGTCTAAATTTGACTGAACATCATCGTAAGTTTCAATAAGGCCACCTGCCGCTACAGATCCAAGTACAGGTACGCCTTCTAAAAGTTCATCAACTAATTTAAGTGTTCTTGCTTTCCCTTCTTGCCAGGAAATATATCCTTTCTCTTGCAAATGTTTTAATCTACTTTGAATTGGAGCAGGAGATCTTAGTCCCATAGCCTCCATCATTTGCCTGATCGTTGGGCTATGTTGATAATCTTTCAAATAATTTCTGATCCACTCATATAACTCATTTTGAGCCTGGGTAAGATTTTCAACGGGAGTAGTCAATACTGAAAGTCATCTCTAATACATTTGTACCCCTTTAGCAACAAAATTGCAAGTTTTATTTAGAAAGGAGGCAATATAAAAGTGCTTGTTGAACATGCATTCTGTTTTCTGCTTGTTCAAAAATTCTACTATTATCACTTTCAAATACCTCATCAGATATCTCTTTGGATCTATAAGCTGGAAGGCAATGCAAGACAATTGCATTTTTATCTGCCCTCTTTAATAAATTATTATCAATGCTATATCCTCTAAAGTCTTTATCTTTATCTTCCTTATGCTCTTCTTCGCCCATAGATGACCAAACATCTGTATACAAAACATTCGCTCCCAAAACAGCAATATTAGGATCATTCGTAATCTTTAATAAATTCTTTTCTTTGTATATTTCATTTGCCTTACTAATAACAAAAGGATTTGGTTCATAACCTTTAGGACATGCAATTCTTATTTCAACACCCAATAAGGCTCCACATAAAATTAAAGAATTAGCAACATTATTTCCATCACCAATAAATGTCAAAACTACGTTTTTAAATTCACCAAGTTCCTCTTTAATTGTCATAAAATCAGCTAAAGCTTGACAAGGATGTTCTAAATCTGTAAGCGCATTTACTATTGGTTTTGAAGACCATTTGGCATACTCCTCTAAATCAGATTGATTAAACGTTCTTATTGCTAGCACATCACAATATCTACTTAGAGTTCTTGCAGTATCTTTAATTGGCTCACCCCTGCCAATTTGAGATGTAGAGGGATTTAAGTCAATTGTGCTACCACCTAATCTTGACATTGCCACTTGAAAACTTACTCTAGTCCTAGTAGATGATTTATCAAAAATTAATCCTAAAACTTTGTTCTTAAGCTCGATATTTAACTGGTTAGTTTTAAAATTCTTTGCAAGATTTAAAATTTGAACAACTTCGTCAGTAGACAAATCTAGACTTGATAAAAAATTTCTACAAGCAAGTTTATTGCAATTAGTCATCTATCTTTTATATTAAATTCACTTATGCAGGCATTTGACTTTCTGCAAGCAAAGATTTTAAGTCTTCTCCTTCGATAACCTCCTCCTGAAGGATTTTTTGAGATATTGATTCAAGCAAAGGCAAATTATTTCTCAAAATTTTTAATGCAACTTCATGGGCATTATCTACTAAATCCCTAACTTCTTTATCTATAGCTTGTGCTGTAGCATCACTTACCGCTCTTCTTGGATTATTACCATTTCCCAAGAATTGACCACCTCCCTGCTTATCATATGCCAATGGCCCAAGAATTTCACTCATACCAAAGGTTCCAACCATTTGTTCAGCTATGTCTGTAGCTCTTTGTAAATCATTAGAAGCTCCAGTTGTTATTTTTCCAAACACAATTTCTTCTGCAGATCTTCCTCCTAGTAATGTGGCTATTTGACCCTGCAATTCTTCTTTTGAGTTTAAAAATCTTTCCTCTGTAGGCAATTGTAAAGTATATCCGAGTGCACTCATGCCTCTAGGAACAATAGATATTTTTGCTACTTTTGATCCCCCTGGCATTAAATGTCCAACGATGGCATGTCCCACTTCATGATAAGCAACAACCCTTTTTTCATCATCTTGTAGTACCCTACTTTTCTTCTCTAAACCTGCAACAACTCTTTCAATAGCTTCACTTAAATCTTGTTGTTCTACACTTTTTCTATTACCTCTTGCAGCTAAAAGAGCCGCTTCATTAACCATATTTGCCAAATCTGCACCAGCAAAACCAGATGTAGCTTGCGCAATTGAATCTAAATCTATTGAATCAGATAATTTAACTTTCTTCGTGTAAATTTCTAAGATTGTTTTTCTTCCAGAAAGGTCAGGTCTATCAACTAAAACTTGTCTATCAAATCTGCCTGGTCTGAGCAAGGCAGCGTCTAAAACTTCAGGCTGGTTAGTAGCAGCAAGAACTATTACAGGTTTATCTGAAGCTGTAAAACCATCCATCTCTGTTAGAAGTTGATTTAAAGTTTGTTCTCGTTCATCATTACCTCCAACTACCCCCATTGATCCAGATCTACTTTTACCAATTGCATCTAATTCATCAATAAAAATAATACAAGGTGCTTTTTTCTTTGCTTGTTCAAATAAATCTCTGACTCTTGCAGCGCCTGCTCCAACAAAAAGTTCAACAAACTCAGAACCAGAAATTATGAAAAAAGGAACTTCTGCTTCTCCTGCAACAGCTTTTGAAAGTAGAGTTTTTCCCGTACCTGGAGGACCCACTAATAAAACTCCTTTTGGGATACGTGCACCAATATCAGTATATCTTTCTGGTTTTTTTAAGAAATCAACAATTTCTGTAAGTTCATCTTTCGCCTCATCAACGCCAGCAACATCATCAAAAGTAATTTTTGATTCATCATCTGGTACATAAACTTTTGCCTTACTTTTAGTAAAGCTCAATGCACCTTGAGCTCCTCCGCCTCCCATACTTCTTCTTGCAAAAAATTGTAAAACTAAAATAAAAATCAACGGAGGAACAACCCAACTAAGAATTGTTGAAAATATATTAGGTTTTTTAGGTGGGGCTGCAGCAAATTCAACACCCTTATTCTCCAGTCTTTGTGGAAGGTCCATATCAAAAATTGGAGTTGTAGCCAAGACAGAAGGAGCGCCTTCCTCTGCACCATTTAGTTCATATCTAATTTGTTCTTGAGTTATGTAAGCTCTTTTAACTTCGCCATCATTTACTTGATCTATAAAAAGGGAATATGGAACTCTTGGTATCTGCATATTTTGGTTGGGGAACAGGCTACTAAATAGAAGCAATGCACCTACACCTATTAGGATGATATTTATGATTCCAAATCTCCTATTAGGTTGATTATCATCCTGTCTTATGGGCATAATTTTTCTGTATTTGTTATCATTATAAACTAAACAACTTAATTTCGTATTTGAAATTTCAATATAGGGTAAGAACCGTAAGTGTTGATTTATAGATCAATTATAAAGATTGTTTCTTATAAAAAACTTCTAAGAAAAATATCTCTACTAAAGGGTTTTATTTCTTGCAAATTCAAATTTACCACTTCATTCATAGATTTAAATTCAAAATCTGAAAAAGGGTTCATAGCATTTTCACCTCCAATTATTTTAGGTGCAAGAAAAGTAATAAATTCTTGAATACAGCCTGCTTTTACAGCTGCTGTTGCAAGTTCAGGACCGCATTCCCATAAAACTTTATTACAACCTTTTTCCGCTAAAATTCTTGAAAGTAATTTTGGATCATCAGAGGGAATTTTTTCGATTGATACATTTTTAGGGATCCTTTTTAAATTTCCTTCATTAGCTGTTGAAGAATCATACACAACTAAAGTACTTGATAATTCAGTTTCCCATAATTTCGCTTTTGAAGGTAAATCAAGAGTTCTAGTAAAAACCACCCTCAATGGTTCTCTTTTTTTAAATCCACGAGTTGTCAAAAGAGGGTTGTCTTTTCTCAATGTATTACCACCAATAATTATTGCATCAAAATCAGCTCTGATTTTATGAACTAATGAGCGAGATTCTTGAGTAGTAATCCATTTACTCTTTCCATTTTTTAGTCCTACCCTACCATCAATACTCATTGCCCACTTCAAAATCCCATAGGAATAACCCTTTAAATTTTTATAAATAAATGATTTATTTAATTCCAATGCCTCATTCTCACACAAGCCTAAATTGACTTCGATCCCTGCATTCTCTAATAATCTAATTCCCTTGCCTGCAACTCTAACATCTGGATCTTTTATAGAAACAAATACCTTTTTAATTCCTGAAGATATTATTCTGTCTACACACGGGGGGGTTTTTCCCAAATGACAACAAGGCTCAAGATTGACATATAAAGTCCCACCAGAAGGATCATCTTGAAGATTATTAAATGCCATCGCTTCAGCATGAGGCATTCCAGATTCTTGATGAAAACCCTCTGAGATTAGTCTCCCTTTTTTATCCAGAATTACTGCTCCAACCAATGGATTTGGACTAGTAAAACCCCTACCAAGAGAGGCCAAACGAATTGCTCTTATCATCCATCTTTTATGAATGAAATTATCTAGTTTCATTTTAAGTTTGAGTCCTTAATAGCCTCCATTCTTTGACTAAAAAAGGAGGAACAGGAAGTTCCGAGAAAACCCCTGATAAAGAGAGTCTTAAAGGCCTGTTTTGAGAAATATCTTGTAGTAAACTTTCTAGATCAAATTCTGCTGCAGCTTGCCTACTATCTTCTGCAAGCTCAATATTTAGTAAAGTTATATCATCTAACTGCCATTTTTTTCTTCCAGACTCAACATCAAGAGAAAGGGGATGATCAATCCTTAAGTTTCCAGGATATCCTATTACCCTTAAGACTAAATTTTCATCATTATTTGGTGATTTATATGCCACCAATTGCCAAGTTTCATAATCTAAGTCCCTTAAAAATTCCGTACTAGCATTTATTAAAGAACCATTAATTTGAGTTTCTGCAATTTCTGCATTAGTTTTTACTGGATAAAATAATAAAGGGACTAAAACTAAGCAAATAAGGATTTTTGCAAAGTATTCATTTATTAATTTTAAAATTTTCTTCATTTTCAGAGTCCATAAGAGCGTCAAGTGTAACAGCAGTCCTAACAAGAGAGTGATATTTCTTGAGAATTTTACGATTTCTCTCAATTGATTTTGAAAAATCTCTTGATTCATTTTCAGAGAAACTTTTTGCTAAATCATTGGAATCATCTTCTATTAGTTCTAAATAATCTTGCTTATTAATAAGAGCTAACAGTAATTCGTGTAATCGCTTTCTTCTATCAGACAATTAGTCACTTTATTATTGACTCATATAATAATAGGATAATTTCATAACTTATACAAATAAACTTTTTTAATATCCAATTTTATAGTTGATGAAAAAATTAAAAAGAAGCATACATATCATAGGATTAAATTCTTTTAAAATTGAAGATTTATCTCAAGAAGTTCTGGAACTTTTCCATAAAGTTAAAAACATTGCCGCCCCCCACACTTATTTAAATGAAATAAAGGGGTGGGTTTCAATGAAATTCATTGAGGAGAAAAATTTTTATGAAAGTAAAAGCAATTTAGATTTAATTAATTGGCTTAAATCTAATACTAATGATGTCATACTCATCTCCAGAGGTGATCCACTTTGGTTTGGGATTGGAAGAATCCTGTTAAATAACTTTTCCAAAGAGGAATTATTTTTTTATCCGAGTAATACTTGTCTTCAATTAGCTTTTAGCAGATTAAAAACATCATGGCAAGATGTTAAAGTAGTTAGTATTCATGGTCGAGAAACAAACGAATTAATAAAATTACTGAAATCAAAAGAAAAAGGGATAGCAATACTTACAGATCCTAAAAATAATAATTTAGAGTTAATTAGACAAAATCTAAAGGAACTAGATCTAGAGAATTTTTATGAATTTTGGCTATGTGAAGAAATAGGATCTAAAAATGAAAGAATTAGATTTATATCACATAAAGAAAACCTTCCAAAAGGAGTATCAGATTTAAATGTAGTTATTCTCCTACACAAAGAAAGAAATTATTTAAATAAAAACTTACCACTTTTTGGAATCAGTGATAATACTTTTAAAACATTTAATGATAGGCCAAATTTACTAACAAAAAGAGAAATAAGAATACAAATACTAGCAGATTTAGAGTTGCCAGAAATCGGAACTTTATTAGATATAGGATCAGGTAGTGGAACAATTGGTTTAGAAGCCCTGAGATTAAGACCTAATTTAAAATTAATATCCATAGATAAACGCTTTGGGAGTCAATTACTAGTTAAAGAAAATGCAAAAAAATTAGGGGTTTCGCCAAGCAAAATAATTGAGTGTGATGTTAAACAATTTTTAACTGATGATTTGAATAATTTATTTTCTGATTCAAATAGAGTTGTTATAGGCGGTTGTGATAAAAAAACAAAAATTGAAATTATTGAAACCATTTCAAAATTTCTTAAAAATGGTGACATAATAGTCTTACCTATAGTCACTTATGAAGTTTTACAGATAATTTCTAATTCTTTAAGAAAACTTAATTACGAAACTAATATTAATCTTATTCAAACATTTAAAGGATTAAGTATTTCAGAAGGGACTAGATTTGAACCAAATAATCCAGTATTCGTAATAAAAGGCAGAAAAAAATAAAAAAGATTTACTTATCAGGTTTAGCAACATGAGGTAATCCCCAACCTAACTTATTTCTCAACACTTGAAAAAACTCATGATCTTCAAGTCTTATAAACCTCACAGGATGACTACTTTTTCTTATTAAAACTCTATCTTCAGGCCATACATAACATCCAGCATTACCATCTACCACCATAATTAATCTTTCTGGCGTAGCTGGAAAAACTGTCACTGGTTCAGAATCATTAAAGACCAAAGCTCTTGATGCCAATGAATGTGGGGCTATTGGAGTTAATTGTACGACTGGACAATCAGGAGTAATAACAGGGCCTCCAGCACTTAATGAATATGCAGTAGACCCTGTTGGAGTAGATAAAATCACACCATCAGCAGAGATATCAACAGGTGCATGCTTCCCAATTGATATTTCAAAATGGCACATACTTGTTAAGGGCTCCCTGTGTAGAGCCATCTCATTGAGACATAAAGATTCCCACCTTCTTTGATCATTCCGCATTACACTGATAACTAAACTATTCCTTTCTTCTATATCCCAATTTCCTTGAATCAATTTATCCAATGCATCTTCAAGATTAGACAAATAGGCTTCTGCTAAAAATCCTAAATGACCAGTATTTATTGTTAGTATTGGAATTTTTGCTGGAGCAGTTTGCCTGGCTGCAGATAACACAGTCCCATCTCCACCAAGAACAATAGCAAATTCAATAGAAGAATTGAAGCCATCGGGTACACAATTTGTATATCCAAGTGGCCTTACGTGCTGATCAGGGTTGGCAAAACCTACCATCCCTCCGGAGCTACTAACTCTAACAACTTTATAATTAGAATTTTCTAATTTTTTTTGAACAGATATAGCAGTCTGAACAGCTAAATCTTTTCCATCATTGACGATTAGCCCAGCTTTTCGTACCAATCGAGAAATATATAACTATTTACACCTTAAACCAAATCACTCTATAAAGGCTAATTTTGATACCAAATAAAGTCATTAAAATTGTTTTAAAAACCTAAGATCACTAGTATAAAACCTCCTGATATCATCAATTTGATGTCTTACCATACAAAATCTTTCAACTCCTAAACCTGCAGCAAAACCTGTCCATATCTCTGAATCTATTCCCATTCTATTTAGAACCATTGGATCCACCATCCCACATCCCATTACCTCCAACCAATTGCCTTTCCATTGAACATCTACTTCGGCTGACGGTTCAGTAAAAGGAAAATAACTTGCTCTAAATCTAATGGGCAAGTCGCCAAAAAAAGTTTTTAGAAAAGTGAGTACAGTTCCTCGTAAATGACTAAAATTAATGCCTTTATCAATACATAAAACTTCTACTTGATTAAAAACTGGAGAGTGTGTTGCATCAACTGCATCTCTTCTGTAAACACGACCAGGAGAAATAATCCTAGTTGGAGGTGGATTATCTTTTAAATACCTTATTTGTACAGGGGATGTATGTGTCCTTAATAGTAAATTATCATTTAAATAAAATGTATCTTGCATGTCTCTTGCCGGATGATTTTTAGGTATATTTAAAGACTCAAAATTATAAAAATCAGATTCAATTTCAGGTCCATTTGCTACTGAATAACCTAATCCACAAAAAATATCAATGATTTCATCTTGGGTAGAGAGTAATGGATGTTGACTACCCGTAGGAGTTCCTATCCCTGGAATAGTTACATCTAATTTCTCATTTGCAATTTTTAACTCTAAAGCATAATTTAGTAACTGATTTTTTCGCTCACCAATAGCTTCAAGAAGGTTGGTTTTAAGAATATTTGCCTTTTGACCAATCTTTGGTCTATCTTCTGCGTCTAACTTACTCATATTTTTTAGGATATTTGATAATTTTCCTTTTTTTCCAAGCAAAGAAACTCTTAAAATTTCTAAATCATCCTCTTTTTCAGTATTTCTTATATCTTGATCAGCAGAATCATAGAGACTTTTCAACTGTTGCTCAATTTGATCTAGTAATTCAATTTCACTCACTGATATAGTAAAAATAGGTATAAGTTCATATTACTTAACCATAGTGCATATTAAAAATTATTTTCTAAATGGATTCATTAAATATCTTAATTAGTAATGATGATGGCATTTTTGCTGATGGGATAAGATCACTTGCTAAAAAAGCACATGAGAGAGGACATAAAGTTACTGTAGTTTGCCCTGATCAAGAGAGATCTGCAACAGGGCATGGATTAACTTTATCCTCTCCGATAAGAATTGAGAGTGCAGATGCACTTTTCCAAAAAGGAATTAAAGCATGGGGCTGCTCAGGTACTCCTGCAGATTGTGTAAAGTTAGCTTTATCCGAATTATTAGATTCAAAGCCTGATTTAGTTCTTTCTGGTATTAATCAAGGTCCTAATTTAGGCACGGATATATTTTGTTCAGGTACTGTAGCCGCCGCCATGGAAGGAACTCTTGAAAACATACCTTCAATGGCAGTTAGTTTAGCGGATTTCAAATGGAGAGATTTTGAATTTGCAAGTGAAGTTTCTCTAAAAATTGCTGAGCAAGCTTTAAAAAATAATTGGCCAAAATCATTATTAATGAATTTAAATATTCCACCATGTCAAAAAAGTGAGATAATAGGAGGTTCTTGGACAAGATTGTCAATTAGAAAATATAAAAATCAATTTTCAAAAAGGGAAGATCCAAGAGGGGATACTTATTTCTGGTTAGCTGGAGAAGCTGTAATAGATCTCAATTCTAAGGGATATGGGCCCAAAAATTGGCCTAGCGATGTTTCTCAAATAGAAAAGAAAAAACTATCATTAACACCTCTCGAGCCTGATTTATTTTGGAGAGATAGTTTAGATATGCTTCCTAATATTCAACTTTTATAGATTCTTCTGAGCAACCACAAAGAGAAGCATAATCCTACAAAATGTGCCGCTATTACTTGTGTATTACTTAAAACAGAAAGAATTTCTAATCCAGTTATAGCTACATCTGAGCTAGTCGCTATTGCAATACCTTGTGTTTGAGTAGAAGCTTGGATAAAAAGCGCCCCCATAAGAGCTTGATAACCAATAAGTCCAAATAATATACCTAGTAAATCAATAAATATACCTCTTTTAATAAGTTTGCTAGTCTGACCTCTTGAAGGTCTAACATTACTTGAAATTGCTCTACCAGTTTTTACAATTAACCAACCCTGCCAAAGGCTTATAAATAATAAGACTAAAGATACTGATGTTAATGATAATCCTGGTGCCAAACTAAGCTGTCCTTCGCTATCATTACTTACAACATTTGAAAAAAGCAAAACAGATGTTACAACAACACCTAAAATAGATTGAATCCAAAAGCGTATCCAACCGGTCCGTCGCATTCCAAATGAAAGCAACTGAAAATCTATTTTGTCAGCCATTCATTTGATTAAGTAATTTATTTATTCAAATTTGCCATCAAATTCACAAAATTGCACGTTATATTGTGATCTCTTTAATATCGCCATCTGAAGTCAAAGCACCTACCTCAATCGCGATTGGAAGTTTTGATGGCCTGCATGAAGGTCATCGAAGGTTAATTCAAACTGTTGTAAAAAATAGTCAATATACGCCAACCATTGCAAGTTTTTGGCCACATCCCAGAGAAGTCTTATTTGGTGAGACCAGATTAAGGCTAGACCTCCCAGAAGAAAAGCTTCCACTTTTAGAGAATCTTGGAATAGAACAATTAGTCTTAATTCCTTTTGATAAAGAGTTGTCCAAACTTAGCGCTAATAGATTCTTAAAAGATGTTCTTTTTAATCAGCTTCAAACAAAAAGTATTTCAGTTGGAGAAAACTTTAGATTTGGCTATAAAAGGCAAGGAGATATCAACACGATTAAGGAATCAATAAAAAATCATGATATTGAACTTAACATAGTCTCACTATTAGAGGATCAATATGGAAGAATAAGCAGCAGTCGAGTTAGAGAATTATTGCTGAACTGTGATTTAGAAAATGCGAAGAAATTGCTACAAAGACCTTATAATTTTTCTGGTAAAGTTGTGAAAGGTAAGGGTCTTGGTAAAGAAATAGGATTCCCAACAGCAAACCTTGAAATAGATGGAAGAAAATTTTTGCCAGGAGAGGGAGTTTATGCGGCTTGGGCCACTACAAAAAAATTCAATGTTAAAATACCATCTGTGATGAACCTAGGCTCTCAGCCAACAATTGATCCACTTTCGCCTTCTACTGTAGAAGTTCATTTAATTGATCAAAATATTAATCTTTATGATTTAAGATTAACTATACAACCCATTAAAAAAATCAGATCTCAAATAAAATTTTCCAATTTAAGTAAATTGTCAAACCAAATTTATAAGGATAAAAATATCGCTAAACAAATTTTTAATAACATTCGGTAAATCATATGAAAAGCTTAAATTTAAAACACATAGAGGATCTAAGAATCGCTCAAATTATCGATGCAAATTTAGACAGAGCAAGAGAGGGAATAAGAGTTCTAGAAGACTGGGCAAGATTTGCTCTAGGCAGAAAAGATTTAGTAATAATTTTCAAGGATTGCAGGCAAAATTTAGGTAAACATCACCTTAAAATATATAAAGAATCTAGAAATTTTATAACTGATAAATGCACTGGTTTAAGTCATCCTGAACAAGTTAAAAGAAATAACGTTAGCTCCATAATTTGTTCGAACGCTGCTAGGGTTCAAGAGGCATTAAGAGTAATAGAAGAATTCTCAAGAGACCATAATCAAAATCTTTGTAAAATTTCTTCCGAGATAAGGTATAAAATTTATAATCTTGAAATTACCCTACTAGAAGGAGAATCAAATTATTCACGTCTAAAAGTTTTGAAGGAAAATAATTTATATTGTATTACTATTGATACTGATAATTTATTAGAGAAAATAAATAGTCTTTTGGAAGCGGGAGTAAAAATTATTCAATTGAGATGTAAAGAAGGGAAAGATTCCGATAATATAAAATTTGCATTAAAAGTAAAAAAATTATGCGATAAATTTGAGGCTCTTTTTTTAATAAATGACAGAGTAGATATCGCATTGGCTACACAAGCAGATGGGGTTCATCTTGGTCAAGATGATATGGATATAAAATCGGCTAGAAGAATATTAGGTTTTTCAAAAATAATAGGTGTTTCAGCAAATAATGAATTTGATATAAAAAAAGCAATTAAAGATGGCTGCGATTATTTAGGAATAGGACCAGTTTTTGCTACAACAACAAAAAAGGAAAAAGTTCCTTTAGGAATAGATACTTTAAACTCTCTTACAATAGATATTTCAATTCCATGGTTTGCAATTGGAGGTATTAAGCAAGAGAATATTACTCTTTTAAAAGAAAATAATATTTGCAAAGTTGCTATAATTACAGACCTTTTTAACTCCGAAAAACCTAAAGAGAAAGCTATTATGATTATAAATTCTTTAACTCATGAAAATTAGAGTCAATGGTGAAGAAAAAATTATTCAATCAAATAAACGCCTTTCTTTGAATGAGACCATGAAATTACTTGGATATTCTTCAAATACAGTTGTTGTTGAATTAAATAAACTAATTATTAATTCAGAAGAATGGAAAAACAAATTGATAGAAGATGGGGACAAATTAGAAATCGTATCAATAGTTGGAGGAGGATAATAATTTCGAACTGTGCTTATTTATGCATAAAAATGGCAATTTTTCTAAAACTACAAAAACTAAAAAATATCTTCATAATTTTTTAACCTAATAAGCGAAACATTTGATCAAATTTTAATTTTTTCATTTTATATTCTTAATACTATTAAAGTACAAATGAAAGAAGAATTAAAGCAATCAACAAGATCTTTAAAATGGGAGCAAAACGGCCAATTAGCTCATAAAGATCTCGCTGATTTAATCGATCGATTGAAAAATGTTGAGAATGAGTGCAACTCCTCAGAATTATCAAGACTAAGTAATAATTCTGACAATCTTGATTAAATTTGTTACTCAGCTATTGATTGTAATACTTATATCTGTTTCAAATAAAAATAAAAATAAATAGAAATGCAAAAAAGATACCCAGAGTGGCTAAACACACAAGTAATTTTAGAGGCTATGAAAAGGCGGGAGGAAGGAATATTGTCTGACAGATTAAATATGTGGATAGAAAATCTCCTAGAGATTAACCATAAGAAATATTAGCTATTACTTTTTACTTTTTATTATTCTTAAAGCCGCCATCGCAGCTCCATATCCGTTATCTATATTCATTACCATAATACCTGGAGAACAACTTGCCAACATACTATTCAAGGCCACCATTCCATCTTTACTAACTCCATAACCTACAGACACAGGAACTCCTATTATTGGTTGAGGTAATAGTCCCCCGATTACAGTAGCTAAAGCACCTTCCATTCCCGCACATACAATTATTAAATCATGTTCATTAATTCTGTCTAATTGACTTAAAAGTCTATGAACTCCAGCAACACCAACATCTATAAAAGTTTCACAAGCAATTCCATAAATTTCTAAAGCTGTTTTTACTTCTAGAGATACTTTCAAGTCGCTTGAACCTCCTGAGACAATAGCAACAGTTTTCTTAGTTTTAACCTTATTTGCATTCTCGCCAATAACTAAACAATTTGCATCTCCAATAAATATTGCATTTGAGTAAATATCTTGAAGGCTTTTAGCTTTACGTTCATTAATCCTTGTAATAAAAACAAATTCATCCTTTTTTAAAACTTCTTTAGCAATTTTTTTTAATTGTTCAATGCTTTTATGTTCCCCCCAGATTGCTTCAATCAAACCTATACGATTGTGTCTATCAAAATCGAATCTAATATCTAAAATCATTTTTGCTCAAATAATTCACCTTCATAAATAAATTCAAAAGGATTATTTTTAACCCCTAGCGAGCTAGTGACTGTTTCTTCATAAATTCTTTGTATTTTATTAACTTCTTCATCAGAAATATTTTTCCATAATTTTCTATTTTTCCATTTAACAAGTAATAAAGCTTCCTCTTTTTTCTGATTATAAAAAATTTGCCTTCCTAAAAAACCATCCTGTTTTAAAAGCCATGGCTCCCAAACTTCTTCTTCTGCATTAAGCCAACTTTCCTTATATTTTAAGGGCACACTGAGTCGTAATTCTTCTACAATGTTTTCATTTAATTTATTCATTGGAAGAGCGAAGGAATTTGCAGAATTTGTTTGAAAAATAATAGACACTATTAATAATAAAAAAAACTTTTTTATCATATTTTTAAAAAAAGAAATTACTTTCATTATTCTTTCTCTAATAAAACTACTGAATGACAACTTATCCCCTCTTCACGGCCTTCTGGCCCTAAAGTTTCATTTGTTGTGGCTTTTATTCCTATTAAATCTTTTTCTAAACCTATTACTTTAGAGATATTAACTTTCATTGAATCTATATGAGGAAGAAATTTAGGTCTTTCTGCAACAATAACACTATCAATATTATTAATTAACCATCCTTTATTTTTTATCAATTCAACTACTTTTGAGAGTAATACTAAACTATCCGCATTTTTCCATTTATCATCTGTTGGCGGAAAGTATTTACCAATATCACCCAATGAAAGTGCACCTAAGAGTGCATCCATAATTGAATGACTTAGAACATCTGCATCGCTATGTCCATCGAGTCCTAGGTTATTGGGATGTTCTAATTTTATTCCTCCAATAATTAAATCTCTGCCTTTTTTTAATTGGTGAATATCATATCCATTACCGATGCGAAATCTCATAAGTTTATTGTGTTCTTTATCTATTCTCTTACTTCCAGGTGAATTTTTGAA
>CACNYU010000014.1 GCA_902624785.1 uncultured Prochlorococcus sp. | reverse complement strand
AATTAAATAGATAAGTAAATAAAATACCTGTTGAGATAGAACAAGATATTCCTCCTATTAATCCTTCAACTGTTTTGCTAGGGGATATTGGTGATAGTGATTTTTTTCCAAAAATTTTACCGAAAAGATATGAACCAATATCACTAGAAACAATAATCAAGCATGAAATTAGAGTTATATTAAATCCAGAAATATAGCCTAAGTCAGAAAATCCCTTTCCTCCATAATTTGAACTTATAAAAATAGAATCTAATTCTCGCAACCTTATCCAATAACTTGGCAAAAAACCTAAATAAAATAATCCAAAGATAGAAGTAGCAATATCTGAAATTTTACCTGGCTTTGGCTGAAGTAATAACCAGGTGCATATACCAATTGAAGAAATTGGTAAAATTGCATTTGAAATCTCTTTCGCAATTATTCCTTTTAATTCAAGATAAGTTGAGACAATTAGAATGAAGCAAGAAAACAAGGTAGTTTTAGTAGCAGGCTTAATTCCAGTAAATTCAGCCATTCGAAATAATTCTAAAAGAGCAAAATAAGTGAGGAATGTAATACCTATAGCAAAATAAAAATCACCCAGAATTACCGCTACTAAGCCAAAGACACCAATAATTAAACCACTTTTAAATCTCATAAAATATTTTTCAAGTTATAAGTACGTTTATATAAAAATCTAACAGGTTTTCTCCCATTAATCCTTGTTTTATCAACCAATCAACTCTCTCTTTATGAATCCTTTCTCCAGGAATAGCAAGAGGAATTCCTGGAGGATAAGGGCAAATAATATCAGCAGATATCCTACCAATTGATTGCTTGAGATTTACTTTCTGAGAACATCTTTGCAAGGATTCTGAAGGGGCTATTTCTGGAATCTCAATTAAGCGAAATGGAGGTTTAATTGGTTTAAGTTCCTTTCTTACGATTATTGATGAAAGTAAACTTTTCCATAAATTCTCAAACATATTAATAAAATTTGTTTGTTCCACAAATCCCAAACAAAAAGTTAGAGTCATCATTTCTGGTAGTTCAGCGATAACACCATTTTTATAAAAAAACTTATCGGCAGTAAAACCATCAATTCCATAAGAACCAGTATTTAAAACAATTTTTAATGGATCATCTGTTTTTATCAAAGGTACATTTCTTGAAACGAGTTCTTCATAAATATTTCTTGCTTCACTTATCCTTTTTTTGTATTTTTCAAGACTATCTTTTTCCAACCAATCTTTAACAGATTCTTCACAAGAGGCAATGAGTAAAGAATTTGGACTTGTAGTTTGAAGTAAATTAATCTTCGTGGCTATTTTACTTTTTTCAATATTATTACCATGATGCCATAACATAGCAGTCTGCGTTAATCCATTTAGTGATTTATGTAAAGAATGAACTACCAAATCTGCTTTTGCTTTAACAGCTGAATTTGGCAAATCGGAATCTTCACAAAATAAAAAATAAGAACCATGTGCTTCATCAACAAGAACAGGAATTTGAAATCGATGACAAAGCTCAACTAAAGGTTTTATTTCAGACGAATAACCTTGATAATGGGGATTAACTAAAACAATTCCTGCTATTTTTATATTTTTAAGTAAATTATTATCCAAGATTTTTTTAAGCCATTCTTTTTTTATTGGCAAATATTGACCACTAATTTCTGAAAATTCGAGGTCAAAAAATATTGGCATAATATTGGCTACTATGCATATTTTGATAACAGAAATATGGATATTCCTTGGTAGAAGAATATATTCTCCTGGATTAGCCATTGAGAGGATTGATGATTGTAATAATCCTGATGCACCATTTACACCAAACCAACAACTATTAACATCAAATTTTTTTGCAAAATAATTTTGAGCATCGTTAATTAAACCAAAATCAGACATTGGAGATCCAAGCTCAGGTAATTCAGGAAGATCCCATAAACCAGGATCATCTCTTAGTAATTGAAATAATTTTGGTGGAAGAGCTTTTCCCCTATTATGAGAAGGGAAAAAAAGAGCTCTTGAAAACTTTTTTCTCAGAAAAGATGAAATACTCATAAAGTAATTTTGACTCTTATAGAATTGATGTAAAGATTATTTGCTCTTTTCGTTATCGTTAACCAAATGAATGATTTAGAAATGCAATATACTCCTAACAAAAGCCTCATTTGGATTTTATTAAGACCATGGATTCTATTTCCAAGAGTTATTTATATACTGCTAACTATTTTTTTCTTTGTATTAAGATTATTATTTCAAGGTGCAAGTAAAGATAAAAAAGTTCAAAAAGATCTTTCAAAATATCTTTTTAACGTAATAACTGATTTAGGACCTTGCTATATAAAACTTGGTCAAGCTTTATCAACAAGACCAGATTTAGTTAGACAAGATTGGCTTACTGAACTAACAAATTTACAAGATAATTTACCACCATTTGAGCATAAAATTGCATTAAAAATTGTAGAGAAAGAACTTGGCTCCCCAGCAAGTATTTTATTTAATGAATTCCCTAACAAGCCAATAGCTTCGGCAAGTCTTGGACAAGTATATAAAGCTAAGATAAGTAGTAATTATTATGTTGCAGTAAAGGTACAAAGACCAAATTTAGAATTTATAATAAGGAGGGATATTGTAATTTTAAAATTACTTGCAAATTTCTTAGCTCCTTTTTTACCATTAAATATAGGGGTTGGAATTGGAGAAATAATAGATGAATTTGGAAAAGCTTTGTTCGAAGAAATTAATTACGAGAAAGAAGCAATAAATGCAAAGAGATTTGCCAAATTATTTATTAATAATCCTCAAGTCATAATCCCAAAAGTAGAATCATCCTTTTCTTCAAGAAAAGTAATTACGACATCTTGGATTGAAGGGATTAAACTAAAAGATAGAAAAGAAATAGAACAGAATAATTTAATACCATCTTCATTTATTAGAACAGGGGTAATAAGTGGTCTTCAGCAACTTTTTGAATATGGATATTTTCATGCAGATCCTCATCCTGGTAATATGTTTGCTCTTAGAGGTGGGGATCAAAATAATGGAAATATAGCTTATGTAGATTTTGGAATGATGGATTCCATTTCTGATTTTGATAGATTAACTCTAATTAAAGCTATTGTTCATATTATTAATGATGAATTTTTATTGTTAGCAAAAGATTTCCAGAAATTAGGTTTTTTAAGTGATGATCAAGACCTTGAGCTACTCGTTAATCCCTTAAAAGAAGTATTAGGAAATTCCCTTGGTAAAGAGGTTGGAAATTTTAATTTTAAAGAGATCACAGATAAGTTCTCTAAATTAATGTATGATTATCCTTTTAGAGTGCCAAGCAGATTCGCACTTATAATAAGAGCAGTTGTTAGCCAAGAGGGCTTAGCTCTTAGACTAGATCCTGAATTTAAAATTGTGAGAATTGCTTATCCATACATCGCAAAGAAACTTCTAACGGATAATTCAGATGAAATTGTTGATATATTGCTAGAAGTAATTTTTGATAAGGATGGGAGAATTCAAATTAATAAATTAGAAAGTCTTTTAAATATTTTATTTAAAGATAATGTAGATATAAATGCGGATTTAATTCCAGTAGCAAACGCAAGTTTCAAATTATTTGTTAGTGAAAAGGGATCAGAAGTAAGAAAAAACCTTTTATTAAGCCTCATAAAAAATGACAAGATTGAATTGAGAGATGCAGAAAAATTATTTACTTTATTAACAGAGACATTTAGTCCTATAAAACTAGCTAAGAATGCAGTTAAGAAAATAATTTCCCCTGTATAGTTAAATGTTTATTTTGTGAATAAATTATATATTTATATTTAAAATAATAAAAGAGGAATTCCTTTATAAGTGATTTATCAAGAAATTAACAAAGTATTAACACAACAAGCTATTTACTCGATCAGAATAGTCTCAAATTTGCTAATTTATAGTTTAGCTTGTTTCCATAGGAAAGAGTTTAGAAGCTTTTCTATAAATGGTTTAAGAGAGAGAGATTGGAAATTTATAAAAGCTCTTAATTTTGAGGAAATTAGGTGAAATTATTTATTTTTAAAAAATTAGGAAAATTTAAGAAAAAAAATAACAATGATAATATTGTGGACCCGTATATAAAAATAGGAAATATTATCAAAGAAAGTAGAGTTAAAAAAAATTTATCTATTGAAGATTTATCATTTCTCTCAAAAATCCCCATATCAACAATTGTTGGAATAGAGAATAATATAAAAGAATTAATACCACCATATCCATTTACAAGGTCAATACTAATAAAATTAGAAGAGTGTCTTTCTCTTAAGAAATTTAAACTTAATAAATTAATTCAAAAAGACTATATTTCAACCAAGAAAAGTACTAAAAGAAATTTTACATTTCCCAATATTGATCTTTTCAATTCTTGGCAAGGTAGTTTTATCTATTTATTTCTAATAATAATTTCAATATTTGTTCTTAATAGTTATTACTTAAATAATAGGGTTATTGAATTTAAATATATTGAGAATAAAAAGTAGTTAAATTTTGAAATCAAACTCGTTTGTATTTTTTACCAAGTTCACCATATTTCTTTAAGAATGGTTCAATTTCTGAAAGAGATGTATTAATTTTCCATTTCCAATTATTTTTTGTAGTCCCTGGTTTGTTAATCCTACTAGAATCATCTAGGCATAAGATATCCTGAATAGGCGCAATAAATAAATTAGCCTGTGTTTTCATACCTAATTCTATCAATTCCCAAGATGGATTATTTGCTAAAAAGAATTCTTTTTGTATAGTTTCTTTGATTGTTTTTTCTAAGTCATTCCACCACGATAAAGTTGTAGCGTTATCATGAGTGCCTGTATAGACTACCCAGTTATTTCCATTTATGTTTTTGGGTAGATAAGGATTATCTTCATTACCATCAAATGCAAACTGTAATATTTTCATTCCAGGCAATCCAAATTGTCTTCTTAAATCAACAACATCTTGATTAATTATCCCTAAATCTTCTGCAATGATAGGTAAATTTTCAACCTTTAAAAAATCTTTTAATGAGGTTAGCAACTCTTTCCCTGGAGAATTAATCCAATTCCCCTTGATTGCATCTTTGGCTTTTCCCTCTACCCTCCAATATCCTGCCAATGCGCGGAAGTGATCTAATCTTAAAATATCTACTAATTCAAACTGTCTTTTGAACCTTTTTTTCCACCATTCAAAATCTGTTCCCTTATGTTTTTCCCAAGAATATACCGGTGTTCCCCAGAGTTGCCCAGTTGAAGAAAAGTAATCAGGAGGTACTCCACTTTGAAAATATAATTCTCCATCATGAGATATAGAAAATAGTGACTTATTACTCCAAACATCTACACTATCTTTAGAGACATAAAAAGGTAAATCACCAATTAATCTTATTCCCTTAATTTCTGCAAATTTTTTTATATTTAACCATTGCCTATCTACATGCCATTGAATTAATTTACTTTTAAGAATAGATCGAGTATTATTTTTTTTCCATCTTTCAATTGCTAACTTATTCTTATATTTAAATTCCTCTGGCCAATTCCACCATGCAGAAAAATTGAATTTCTCCTTAAGAGTCATAAACACAGAAAAATCATTAACCCAAGAATTATTTTCACACCAAATATAAAATTGATTTTTTTTATCAAAAGATTGTAATTCCCAAGAATCAATCAAAAGATTTCCAATCATTTTTGATAACTCATCCGCGATATTAAATTGAAAAGAATTACTACTACCAATATTTAATTGGAAATTTTTGACTTGATCAGAAACTTCAATATAATTGCTCTCTATTAGTTCATTAACATCTAGAAACCAAGGATTTAGAGCAAAACTTGATGGAGAACTGTAAGGCGATCCCAGTGAATCAGTTGGGGAAAGAGGCAAAAATTGCCAAGTATTAATTTTATAAATCGATAAGAGTTCAATCCAATCTTTTACAGAATTGCCAAAAGTACCGCAATAACTGCCCCCAGGAAGACTTGATGGATGCACAAGAATTCCTGAATATTTTTTTAATGGATCAAAATCTAAAAGCATACTAGATTTAATGAGAAGTTAATTGAATAACAAAATTTATATAGTTATGAAGTTTTTAACTTTAGTTATGAATAACTTGTGACAAATTCATAATAAAGACTACGATAATAATGTGTACTTTAAATTGCAAATTTCGTGACAAGTTTTATCACGGCAGTGCAAAGCGATCAGCCAAACTTTAATTTAAACAATAGTCGTCTCAGGCTAGTAAGTGGCACCTCCAATCCTAACTTAGCGAATGAAATTGCAACTTATTTAGGTATAAAAAATGTGCCTCTAATTTCTAAAAGGTTTGCTGATGGAGAACTATATGTTCAAATTCAACAATCTATAAGAGGTTGTGATGTATTCCTAATACAACCAACATGTGCTCCAGTAAATGATAGTTTGATGGAACTTATGATTATGGTTGATGCCTGCAAAAGAGCTTCAGCGAGGCAAATAACGGCAGTCATACCTTATTTCGGATACGCAAGAGCAGATAGAAAGACATCTGGGAGAGAGTCGATTACAGCAAAATTAACCGCTAATTTATTAGAAAAGTCAGGAGTAGATAGAGTATTGGCAATGGACTTACATTCTGCTCAGATACAAGGTTACTTCGATATACCTTGTGATCACATTTATGGCTCGCCAGTTTTAATAGATTATTTAGAGTCCTTAAAGCTAAGAGAAGTTGTTGTGGTTTCTCCTGATGTTGGAGGAGTTGCAAGAGCTAGAGCGTTTGCAAAACTTATGAATGATGCCCCTTTGGCAATTATTGATAAAAGAAGATCCGCTCATAATATTTCCGAGAGTCTAACTGTTATTGGTGAAGTAAAAGATAAAACAGCAATTTTAATTGATGACATGATTGATACTGGAGGAACTATCTGTTCTGGTGCAAATTTATTGAAAAAAGAAGGAGCAGAGAAAGTTTTTGCTTGTGCTTCTCATGCAGTCTTTTCACCTCCCGCGCTAGAAAGACTTAGTGTTAAGAATTTGTTTGAGCAAGTAATTGTAACTAATAGCATACCAGTATCACAAAAAGAATTTTTTCCACAATTAAAAGTTTTATCTGTCGCGAATATGCTTGGTGAAGCTATATGGAGAATTCATGAAGAAAGTTCTGTTAGTTCAATGTTTAGATAGTTTAGATAGTTTACTTTCTTTTCTTTTTATTTTTATTTTTATTTTGAGGCTGGTTATCCATTAATATCTGATTAACTTTTTTTGTAATATCATCTGGAATACTTTCGGGACAATATTTTAATGCAGTCTCAACAATTTGGAACTCAGCACCAGCAAATAACTTTTCTCTCTCTAATTTTAAATCTCCCAATTCTTTTATTAATCCTCCATGTTTCCCCTCTAAAACCTGCACATAGGTGGCTGTAGCGACTCCAATAGCCTTAGGGAAATCTATGCCAGCTTTAGAAGCTATACAAAGATAAGAGGCTCCCATCCCTTTATACAAGTAAAGATCTTCCTCAATTGCAGGTTTAAGTTTATTATTGGCAAAAATTTCTTGGTCAAACAAATTTGTATCGAAGATTAAACCAGAGAAGCAAATCGGTAAAAATAATATTTTAAATAATTTCAAAGAATTCGAACCCAATTTCATTTAAATTTATATACAAACATAACATTTTTTTTTATAAATTTATTTAAATTTATCAATCATGTCATTATTTTTGTTTCATGATGACTTTCAAATATTTTAAGTTTATTTTTATTCCAAGAATATATTACTCTAAATCTTAAATTATCCATATCAACAAGTCTTGTATGTTCAAGAATATACCAATCATTATAAGTTGACTCAAAAATCATTTCATGTTCATCAACTTGTTTAACATTAGATATACCTTTTGTATCACTTAAATAAAAATTTTCTCTTATTAATTGATGGCCTTGAAGATACGCTTTCATTACTCCTTTTTCTTTAAATTCTGGATGATCTTCAAAAAAAGAATATTTATCAGCGGGGTGCCAAGTAAATTTGTAGCGGGATTCCCATGCATTTTTGCTTTCAAGACTTTCAATTTTTAAATTCATGCATATATTGTAATTTTTGTTATTCTCTTTCAATATATATAACCTCTGTGATTTCCATAAACCAATATTTCTTTTGAACCACCGTCTTAGATTGCTATTGATATTAACATCTGGGGAATCAAATGACCCTGATTTAAATGTATTATTTGAATTAATGGCTATCATTTACTAATAAGCTCTATCTATTTCATAGCTTATCTGTAAAATTAGTTTAAATATCTTAAGGTGTTTATAAGCATTGACAGCTTTTCAACACCTCCTAAAAAACTATTGGATGATAAAAAAGAGCTAAAATTAATATTAGTTGCAGCTAGAAGTCATCTCTCTAGAGGGGATTTAAGGTCTTTAGTTGATTATTTAGAGAGCGATAATTGCGAATTCAAAATATCATTACAAATTTCAGATCCAACTGAACAACCCGAACTTTTAGAGTTACATAGATTAGTTGCTATTCCCGCATTGATAAAGATTTCTCCCAATCCAAAACAAATATTTGCTGGGAGCAACATTTTTGCGCAACTCCAAACTTGGCTTCCAAGATGGAAACAAGAAGGTTTAGTGAAAACTCTTGGAATAAATATTCAAGCCTCCAAAATAGATAGTATTAGGACGCAAAAAGAAATCCTTTTAGAAGATGAATTACTTGTTTTACGCCAGGAGAATGAGACCTTGACGAAAAGGATAGAATCTCAGGAGAGATTACTTAGAATGGTAGCTCATGAACTTAGAACACCCCTCACAGCAGCAACTCTAGCCGTACAAAGCCAAAAACTTGGTCAAATTAATTTAAAGAAATTACAAGAAGTAATAAAAAGAAGACTTGAAGAAATTGAACTTTTATCTCAAGATCTTCTAGAAGTAGGGACGACAAGATGGGAAGCTCTTTTCAATCCTCAAAAAATAGATTTAGGAAATATTTCAGCAGAAGCTATTCTCGAATTAGAAAAGTTCTGGAGGCTAAGAAAAATTGTAATTGATACAGATATTCCTTCTGATCTCCCAAGCGTTTATGCTGATCAAAGGAGAATGAGACAAGTTTTTTTAAATTTAATTGAAAATGCTTTAAAATTTTCTGAAGACTGTGGATCGATAAAAATAACAATGATCCATAAAACGAATCAATGGGTTGAAGTCACAATTTGTGACAAAGGTCCAGGAATACCAAAAAATGAACAGGAAAGAATATTTCTAGATAAAGTAAGGCTGCCACAAACTTCTGAAGGAACTTCAGGTTTTGGAATTGGGCTATCAGTATGTCGAAGAATTGTTGAAGTTCATGGTGGCAGAATATGGGTGGTATCAGAACTTAACAAGGGTTCATGTTTCCATTTCACGGTGCCTGTGTGGCAAGGTCAAAATAAAGCTCAACAAGACTTGACGAAAGGCTAGCTTTACTCTTAATTTTTTAATAGGTAATATTTTTTTTACAACCTTGGCCCCATCGTCTAGAGGCCTAGGACACCTCCCTTTCACGGAGGCGACAGGGGTTCGAATCCCCTTGGGGCTATCATCAAAATTTAGCTTAAAAGCTTAGCTTGTCTTTCAACGGCAATTAAGTTTTCGCTGAGATCTCTTTTTAATCTTTTTTCTATCATTCCTATAGGCATCCACTGACATCCTTTTACAGTTAGATCATAAATTAAGGAGTTTTTGCCTGAATTTGCTATTGATTGTATTTTCCAATAACCCTCAAATTTTCTAAAATCTCCTTTTATTAGATTAAATTTTATTAAGCCATTATCTTTTTCTTCATACAAATCCAATAATACTTCTGCTGAAAATTTCAAACCCAAGAAATCTTGTGAGCCAACTTGTCTTACCTGAAGATTAGTTTTGTTTTTAAAAATCTTCTTGCTTGATAAAAGATTAGGAATAAAAAGATTTAATCTATCATAATCAGTTAAAACTGACCAGAGTGACTTAAAAGAGGCAGTAGTAGTTAATTGAGCAGCAAGTCTTCTTTCTCCATCAGATAACTTTTCCATAGTTTGCTCTATAGTCTTAAAATCATTAATTTGATCTTGATCTATAGATTCTTCAGAAAGCTTCATTAACAAATCTCTTTTGTAAGAAATTATTATTAGGTAACTATACTCATAAAATTAATTAAATTTGTAAAAAAAAACAAATTTTATTGATTTATTACGATCTCAAAACGTAACCATTTATGTAAATTAAATACATTTTTGTGTACAACTTGATATCGTCTTATAAAAGTAATTTACAAAATGGCTTACTCGGAAGCAAGAGTTATTGCAGGTGGACTGGCTCACATACCAATAATAATAGGTATCTTTTGGTTCATTAACAGTTATTTTAATAAAAGAAGGAATAATTTTGAAAAAGTAAACAAACCTGCTAAACAGAAACCGATCTCTAATTCGAAAGTAAAAGTAGCAGAAAAACCTTCTATCAAGAAGGTTGAGAATAAAGTTAATGAAGTTAAAAAGGTTGAGAATAAAGTTAATGAAGTTAAAAAGGTTGAAAATAAAGTTAATGAAGTTAAGCCTAAATTAAATTCTTCTCCCCCCTTAAGTTCAGAAATAGAAACAGTATCTCCAAACAGGAAAGAAAATACTAAAATTGATCAAAAGACTTTAAATAAAATGAAACACGCTGATGTCCCGGTAAATACTTATAGACCAAAGACACCATTCACAGGAACTGTTAAAGAGAATTATAGTCTCTTGAAAGAGGGGGCTATTGGTAGAGTAAATCACATTACATTTGATTTATCAGGAGGGGATCCTTTTTTAAATTACGTTGAGGGACAGAGTATAGGAATTATGGCTGAAGGGGAAGATTCTAACGGCAAGCCTCATAAACTTAGGCTTTATTCTATTGCGAGTACAAGACATGGTGATAATTTTGAAGGTAATACAGTTTCACTTTGCGTTAGGCAACTACAATATGAAAAAGATGGACAGACTATTAATGGAGTCTGTTCAACGTATTTGTGTGATATAAAACCTGGCGATAAAGTAAAGATTACTGGGCCAGTGGGCAAAGAGATGCTACTTCCTGATGACGAAGAAGCAAACATAGTTATGCTAGCTACTGGAACGGGGATAGCCCCTATGAGAGCTTATTTAAGAAGAATGTTTGAACCTTCAGAGCGAGAAAAAAATAATTGGAATTTCAGAGGAAAAGCATGGCTTTTTATGGGAGCGCCTAAATCAGCCAATTTATTATATGAAGAGGATTTACAAAGATATTTAGTAAAATATCCAGATAATTTTAAATATACAAAAGCTATAAGTCGTGAGCAGCAAAATTCTAAAGGTGGAAGAATGTATATTCAAGACAGAGTTACAGAATCCGCTAATGAGCTATTTAATATGATTGAAGATGAAAAAACTCATATTTATCTTTGTGGATTAAAAGGAATGGAACCTGGCATCGATGAGGCGATGACAAAAGCTGCACAGGAGAAAGGTCTTAATTGGGCAGAATTAAGACCACAGCTTAGGAAGGCAGGCAGATGGCATGTTGAGACATACTAAATATAAATTTTTTACTTTTTGATTTAGACACATTACATAGCATTAGCAAAAAAAATCTATGATTTTATATACATAAGATCAAAGTAAATATGCAATCTTCAATAAGTAATCCATTAAGGATTGGTTTACGCCAAGAGAGAGTTATTCCGCCACAATGTTTAGTAATTTTTGGAGCGAGTGGGGATCTGACTCATAGGAAGCTCATACCAGCTTTATTCGAACTTTTTCTTCAAAGAAGAATTCCAAGTGAATTTGCGATTGTTGGATGTGCAAGAAGGCCATGGAGTGACCAAGAATTTAAAGATAAAATGAGCACAAAACTCGCGAATAAAATTTCTAAAAATGAGAATGAATGGAATCAGTTTTTAAAATATCTATTTTATGAGCCTGTTGATCTTCAACAAGATTTACACGTAGAGAGACTTGCTAAAAGATTAAGTAATATTGATAAGCTACAAGCTACTCATGGGAATAAAACATTTTATCTCTCTGTAGCACCAAATTTTTATGGGAATGGTTGCAAAGCTTTAAAAAAAGCTGGTTTATTGAAAGATCCAACAAAAAGTAGAGTTGTAATAGAAAAACCTTTTGGAAGAGATTATTCCAGTGCTAAAAAACTAAATAGAATCGTACAAAGTTGTGCGGATGAAAGTCAAATTTATAGAATTGACCATTATCTAGGTAAAGAAACTGTTCAAAATATTCTTGTCCTTAGATTTGCAAATACAATATTTGAACCAATTTGGAATAGAAATTATATTTCAAATATTCAGATAACATCTTCAGAAACTGTCGGAGTTGAAGATAGAGCTGGCTATTATGAGACATCAGGGGCTCTCAGAGATATGCTTCAAAATCATTTAACACAAATGCTCGCAGTTATTTCTATGGAACCTCCTGGTAGATTTGATCCTGAAGCTATTAGAGATGAAAAAGCTAAAGTACTTCAGGCTGCCAAACTTGCAAATGAAGAAGAGCCGTGGCGATGTTGTATTAGAGGACAATATCAGGAAGGAGGTAATGATGCTAATCCTTTAAGAGGATACCGTAAAGAGCCAGGAGTTGATCCCAATAGCACAACAGAAACATACATCGCCACCAAAGTATTTATTGATAATTGGAGATGGCAAGGAGTCCCTTTTTATTTAAGGACTGGTAAAAGGCTTCCAAAAAGATTAGGTGAAATTGTTTTAACTTTTAAAGATGTGCCTGTACATTTATTTGAGTCAACAATAATAAATCCAGCTCCTAATCAACTAATTATTAGAATTCAACCAAACGAGGGAGCAACATTTAAATTTGAAGTAAAATCCCCAGGTTCTGGAATGAGATCAAGACCAGTTGAAATGGAATTTTCTTATGATGAATCTTTTGGTGAACCCTCAGATGAAGGTTATGTAAGATTACTAGCAGATTCTATGTTAGGCGATCCAACTTTATTTACAAGAAGTGACGAAGTTGAAGCCGCTTGGAAATTATATACTCCTCTAATTGAATTAATGGAAAACTCTCCTTGGAAACTTCCTATTCATAAATATGAATCAAAAACATGGGGTCCCTCGGAATCCGATCAAATGCTTTCCAAAGATAATATCTTTTGGCGTAGACCCTAATTTAAAAATGAAACCTCAACTAACTCTCCAAACCCCATTAGAACTTCCTTCTGAAGAAATATCTAATTATTTAAATAAATTATGGATTTCTGAAGGAGAAGATACTGCAGGTGCAAATACTTTTTCTTTAATTGTTTGGCAACCTTCTTGGCTTGAGCAAAGATTAGTTAAAAGTAATTTAATAAATGGTCCTATAACAGGAAACTTAAGCGAAGAAATCATAAATGTAGCTAAAAGTTTGATATTAAAAAATGGATTGCCATTATCAACATCTCTCCATAGCAAAGATTTACTTGATTTAATTAAAGTAGATTTACAAGATAACTCCTCTGAAGATCTTCGCGGGCAATTTTTTGAAGCATCAATTAGTACTCTTAATCCAAGAAGATTAATAACTCTCGCACCGACATTTTCTGATGATTCTGATATTAAAACTTTTGTATCAGCGTACTGCCCACTTAATGAAGATAATAAGGATCAAACTATTTGTGGCGATCTTGTTGTAGTTAGAGGTGGTGCAAAATCTATACTAAAGAGGGGATTAGATATTGTCGATAAATTATCCATTAATGATCTCCCTGAATGGCTTTGGTGGAATAGTAGCCTAGATGACTCACCAAAAATATTTGACAATTTTACTAAGAACGGCAAAAGATTAATCATCGATACCGCTAATGGTTCATCAAAAAGATGTATTGATATCCTTTGCAATGCTCTGACTCATAAAAAATCTATTAATGATTTAAATTGGTTGCGTCTTAAAAGTTGGAGAGAATCTCTTGCGATGATATTTGATCCCCCTTCTCGAAGAAGCTTACTGGATCATATCTCTCAAGTTGATGTAGATATTGAAGGAAATCATATTATTCAAGCTTTGTTCTTAATATCTTGGATTAGTGCAAAACTAGGTTGGATTTTCCTTAAAAAATCTAATAAATATGATTCGATAATAATAAGTTTTAAAAAGGATAATGGGGAGCAAATTTCAACTTCAATTAATCCATTGCCGGTTGGTAATCCAAGTATCCATTCAGGTCAAGTTATTGGTTTAAGATTGATTTCCCAAATAAGCAATGACCCCAGAAAAAATACATGCATTATTCTTGGATCAGAATCAGCAGAGTGTATTAGATTAGAAGCTGGAGGGATGGCTGATATGCAACTTATTGAGGAAGTTGTTCCATATTCATTTTTATCATCAGAAGCGGATGTGAGTAAATTATTAGCTAGTAGCAGAGGAAGTACAAGTCCTTTGTTTGAAGAGACTATAAAAACAGCCTCATTGATATATAAAAGTATTTATTAATAAATATTATGTCTTGTCTCATATCTGCTCCATCAACAGATGCAGGAAAAACAACATTATCATTACTTATCTCATGCTGGGCTTATAAAAAAGGCTTAAAATTGCAAACATTTAAAGTCGGGCCTGATTATCTTGACCAAGAACAATTAAGTTCAATTGGTCACCCGATGTGTCGCAATTTAGATATATTTTTAAGTGGAGAAGAATGGGTTAAAAATTCTTTTTATGAACAATCTTATAAATTTGATCTGGCCTTAGTTGAAGGGGCTATGGGATTATATGATGGACTGGGTTCAACTCACTATTCAAGTACTGCAAATATTGCAAAAATTTTATCGCTTCCAATAGTTTTTATTATAAATGCTAAAGGTCAAGTAGGATCTTTACTTGCACTTTTAAAAGGTTTTCAAGAATTAGATGATGAAATAAATATCAAAGGAGTAGTTTTTAACAACGTAAATTCTAATAGACATAAAGAATTAATCAAAGAAGTTTTTAAAAACCAACCTATTCAAATTATTGGATTTCTACCATTTAATGAAAATATTAATTTAAGTAGAAGTAATCTTGGTTTAATTTCTCCCATGGAATTAAGTACAAAAATCAATGTTGAATATTTTGCTGAATTTGCAGAAAAACATTTAGATCTCTCTATCTTTTTAAATCTACTTAAACCTGTTGCAAAAAAAATTTATATGAAGAAAACTATAGATTTAAAACCTTTTTCTAATATTAAACCGATAGCAATTGCAGAGGATAAGATTTTTCATTTCCAATATCCAGAAACAAAAGAATATTTAAATGCGATTGGAATTCCACTCCTTTCTTGGAATATATATGATGATCAAGAAATTCCTAAAGAAGCTCACTCATTAATAATTCCAGGGGGTTTTCCCGAAAGATATGCTCAACATATTAGTAACTCAAAAAGGAGTCTAAAATCTTTGAAAGAATTTTATAAAAAAAATTTTATATACGCAGAATGCGGAGGCATGATGTTACTGGGAGATTCCATCGAAGATGAGAATGGTTCCTCTCATAATATGGCAGGAATACTTCCTTTTAAAGCAAAGAAAGGACGTTTATCGGTGGGATATAGATTTATAAAAGGGGAAAAAGATTCTGTGATAGTCAAAAAAAATCAACAAATTAAAGGTCACGAATTTCATTATTGGCAAATAGAAAATCAAATTAAAGATAAACATTTGAATGGATTTAATTCTCCATGGAGAATTAAATCATGGGGAACTAGATATAAAAAAGAAGGATGGTCAAACGATAATCTGCATGCAAGCTGGATACATTTGCATTTGCCTAGTAATAAAGAAGCTTTAAAAAATATGCTAACTAATCATCAAAATGACAACTACTAATTAAAAATATAATTAAAGATATTTAGAGGGGAGCCTATAAAAACCATACCTGGTAAAGAAATCAAAGGTCCTAGAATACTACCTACGATAACTTCTAATTTTGAATGACCTAATGTTTCCTTTAAATTTAGAGTAGATTTTTCATCAAAACTTTTTGATAGTTTATTTATCTCCTTAGCATTCAATCCAGCAGATCTTCTAACACCACTAGCATCATACATCACTATTAATGAAATTCCTACAGCAAGAGCAAATATTGGATCATCAAAACCTAAATCCACACCCAAGCCAGATGTTAAAGAAGTAATTAAGGCGGAATGGCTTGAAGGCATACCACCTGTTTCAAAAATAATACCGATTTTCAGTTCGCCTGTAGAAAAAAAGTTAAAAACTATCTTTAAAACTTGAGCTGTGACACAGGAGATTAAACTCCAAAAAAGTAGTTTATTATCAATTAGTTCTAATAGTTCTATCATCTTAACTCATTAATTTATCTATCTCTATTTGTAATAAAGTCAGCAAGAGATACCAAATAATTCGCATCTTCTCCCCATGGAGTAATAGCTTCTTTTGCCTTCTTAACCAAAATAAGCGCTCTTTTCTTTGATTCCTCTAGACCAAGTAATTTAGGATAAGTGGTCTTATCCGCCAGAAGATCTTTACCAGCTGTTTTACCCAACGTCTCACTACTTGCAGTAACATCAAGAATATCATCAATTATTTGAAAAGCTAGTCCTATGCCTTCAGCATAATTAGTTAAAGCTGCAAGCAATTTTTCATCAGCACCTGCAATCATTGCACCAGTTCTTACGCATGCTTTTAGTAAAGCGCCTGTTTTATGTAAATGAATATACTCGAGAGTTTCCAAATCTACTTTTTTACCTTCACATTCAAGATCAACAACCTGACCACCCACCAATCCAGGAGCGCCTGCTACTAGAGATAATTCGCCTACAACATTTAATAATCTTTTAGAGTCAACATTTGGACTTCTTAAAGAAACCATTTCAAAAGCCCTTGTTAAAAGAGCATCTCCAGCAAGGATAGCAATAGCATCTCCGTAAACCTTATGATTTGTAGGTCTTCCTCTTCTTAAATCATCATTGTCCATCGCTGGTAAATCATCATGTATTAATGACATTGTGTGGATCATTTCAATAGCAACCGCTGTTGGAACGGCGAGTTTAGGATCTCCTCCTGCCAAGGAACAAGATGCTAAGCATAATATTGGTCGTATCCTCTTTCCTCCTGCCAATAATGAATATCTCATAGATTCTCTAAGAATTTCTGGTTTCTCAGGAGATAATGAAGAATCAAGAGCTTCTTCAACAACCTTTTTCGTTTCTTTTAGATATTTTTCAAAATCAAAATTTTGGGAAATAGTTTGGGCCATTATCTAAAAATTAAATTTTAAAACTATAAGTTTGTTTCATGGTAAGAGATCGTCCAAAGTCGAAATAAGTCCACAATTTTTTTGCCAACTGAAAATAGTGTTCACTAATAACATCGTAACTGTCATAGGGCCAACTCCACCAGGGACCGGTGTATATGCAAATACTTTAGAAATTACATCATCCATTATTACATCTCCACATAGTTGAGTCATATTATTATTAGAACTTTTTAATCTATGAATGCCAACATCTATTAATACAGCGCCTTCCTTTATAAAACTTGAATCGATAAATTTTGGCTTCCCAGCTGCTATGACTAAGATATCTGCTTGTAAACAAATATCCTTTAGATTTTTTGTTTTGGAATGAGCGATTGTAACTGTTCCATTTAAATTAAGCATCATATTAGAAATGGGTTTGCCAACAAGAAGACTCCTACCTACAACGACAACTTTCTTCCCTTCAATTTTTATATCTTTAGAATTTAAAAGATTGATTATTCCTGCAGGAGTACATGATCTTAAACCTGGTTCGCATTTTATCAATTTACCTATATTTGTCTCATGAAGGCCATCAACATCTTTTGCAGGATTTATTTGACTGATTAATGTTTGTGGATTTAACTCTGCGGGTAAGGGCAATTGAAGTAATATCCCATCTAAATCATTATCTGCATTTAATTCATGTATTAATTTTTCTACTTTTTGATTGGAGACCTTTTCTTTTAAGTGATAAACCAAGCTTTTAATACCTACTTTCGCACACGCCCTCTCTTTATTAGCCACATATACACCACTTGCTGGATCTTCTCCTATTCTTATAACAGCAAGGCTTGGAGGTCTTTTTACACTTGTAAGCCCCTTGGAAATAGTCTTAGTTAATCTTTCTTGAATTTCTAAAGACAACTGTTTACCGTCTAATTTTATTGACATAAAAAAAAATTCTCCTTTTTTTACCTAACATGCTTATAATTTTAAGACAAAGAAAAAGATTTACTTATATTCTGTGCAAAACCTTACAAGGCTAATTAATAAAGCGAATAATTTATGGATTAAAAGTCAACTACCTACTCGTAAATTAATAAATTTCAAGAAAATTGATAGATTTCTAATTTTATTTGTTTGCACAATAATTTCTGCAATTTCTTCATATGTATTAGTCACTAGGCAATTACAAAACTTTAGTTTAATAATTTCAGTAATCATAAACTTCTTTGAAATCCTTATATGTTCTGGAGTTCTTGTATATATTTCTAAGAAAGAGGATCCAACGATAAATTTAAGGCAAATTTTTTTTCTTATTGGTCTTTTATTTTTTGTACAAATTCTAAAAACTAACTTTAAAGCAATAAGTCCCTTATCAATAATTGTTCCGCCTACCTTAGTAATTTCTCAAGGAATGGGGACAATTACCTCATTATCTTGGCTTTCAATCGCTTTTCTTATATGGCCAAATTCTCCAAATGGAATGAATGAATATTTATTACTTATAACCTTTGTTTCATCATGCATAGTTGCTATTCTCGGTGGAAAGATTAGGAGTAGAGCACAACTATTACAAGTATCGATATTAGTGCCACTAGGAGCTTTGATAGGTCAATTTTTTTTCTTAGGAATTAATAATAATGATTTTTATAATTTCAATATCCAAGAATTAATCTCAAAACAAGGTAATATCCTCTCAGATTCTTTTTTACTAGCAATACTAATGCTATTGGCTATTATTTTTATGCCAATTTTAGAATCAATCTTTGGGTTAGTAACAAAAGCCAGACTACTGGAGCTAGCAGATCAAGAAAAACCGCTTTTAAGAAGACTTTCTATAGAAGCTCCTGGTACTTTTGAGCATACTTTACTCCTTTGTGGGCTAGCAGAAGAAGCCACAAGAATGATTGGTGGTAATGTTGATCTTGTTAAAACAGGAGCGCTATATCATGACATTGGGAAATTACATGCTCCAAATTGGTTTATTGAAAATCAAAATGACAATATAAATCCGCATGATGAACTGGATAATCCTTTGGAGAGTGCAAAAATTTTACAAGATCATGTGGATAAAGGAATACAGATTGCCAAAAAATATAGACTACCTAAACCGATTGTCAACTTTATACCGGAACATCAAGGCACATTAAAAATGGGATACTTTTTATTTAAAGCTAAAGAGAAAGATAAAAATGTTTCAGAAAACAATTTTAAATATAAAGGACCAATCCCTCAATCAAAAGAGACAGCTATCCTAATGCTCGCAGATGGATGTGAAGCAGCTCTTAGAGCAATGGATATAAATGCTTCAGACAAGGAAGCTTTAAAAATTATTTCAAAAATAATAAATTCTAGGATACAAGATGGTCAGTTATTAGATAGTAATTTCTCAAGGGGGGAAATATACCTTATCAAAATATCATTTCTGAATGTATGGAAAAGAATGAGGCATAGAAGGATCCAATACCCTACAGAAAAAAATAATGATCTTTAATAATTATTTATAATCTAATACTTTTCCTATGATTTGGTAAACACCAATATAACAAAGCCAAAACGCTGAAAATAGAGGTTATTAAAGTTAAACCTCCTATTCCCGAATAGTCTTGTAAATTAATCAATCGTACTATTGAGTAAGGCAAGGCTCCTGAAATAACCATTGAGAGGGAAATTAATGCTAGCGTCACACCCCATTTTCTCTCAGCCAATAAAGCTGAAGAGGAGACAATCCCAACTATCGCAGCAGGCCAACCTAAGCTTATTGCCAAAGTCATATTTGCAACCTTTAGGGGAGGACCATAACTTATTACTAAAGCGATGACGGGTAAAGCAACTATATTGGATATTAAACCAATCCAAGAGAGTGTCCAATAACCGATTATCCTATCTCTCATTGATTTCTAGATTTTAAATAAATCTACAATATCACTTGATCAAATCACAGAATGCTTAAATAATTAAAATAAAATTTCACTCTCCTGAATTTGATACTTTAATATTTTCAGATTTAACTAAATCATCGTATTGAGGATGAATAGAATTCTTTTTCTCGGAGAAAATAAGTCTATTAAGAGCATTAACATAAGCATTAGCAGCAGCAACCACTACATCTGTATCTGCGGAGTGCCCAGAATATATTCTTCCATTATTGCGAATTCTTATTGTTACTTCTCCAAGGGCATCAATACCCTCAGTAACAGATTTAACGGAGAATTCTATTAGTTCATTAGGAACCTTCGCTAGTGTATTCAAAGCTTCACAAACAGCATCTACTGGCCCAGTTCCTAAAGCGACAACCGTATTCTCAACAAGTTCTTCAGTATCGAACAACGTAATAGTAGCAGTAGGTTTGGATTCATTCCCACAACTTACCTGGACAAGTTTAAGTTGAAATTTAGATTCAGGCAATTGAACTTGTTCACTGACTATTGCTTCCAAATCTCTATCAGTTATTTCTCTTTTTCTATCAGCAAGATCTTTGAATCTTGCAAATGCATCATTAAGATCTTCTCGACTTAGATCATATCCCATTTCTTCTAATCTTGCTCTAACGGCACTTCTTCCACTGAGCTTACCAAGAGAAATCTTATTATCGTTTAATCCAACAGTTTTGGCATCAATAATTTCATACGTTAATCGATTCTTTAAAACACCATCCTGATGAATTCCTGATTCATGTGCAAAAGCATTTGCACCAACGATAGCTTTATTAGGTTGAACATTCATTCCTGTTAGATTAGAAACTAATCTTGACGTTTTAGTAATTTCCTCTGTTCGTATAGCAGTTAATGGAGTAGGGCAATCTTCACTTCTGTTAAAAAATTTATTATAAAATCTTTTTCGGACATGCAATGCCATAACTAATTCTTCCAAAGATGCATTACCAGCTCTTTCTCCAATCCCATTAACTGTACATTCAAGTTGCCTTGCTCCATTTTTTACAGCCTCTAAAAAATTTGCAACGGCAAGGCCTAAATCATTATGACCATGTACAGATAGTATGGCTTCATCAATATTTGGGACGTAATTGTTGATATCAGAAATTAATTTCCCAAATTCACTAGGAGTTGAGAATCCAACGGTATCAGGAATATTGATAGTGTTTGCTCCCGCAGAGATTGCCTCTTGAATTACTTCATAAAGGAACTCAGGGTCACTTCTGGAGGCATCTTCACAAGAAAATTCAACATCATCTACAAATGATTTGGCATAACTAACCATTTCAGGAACAATCGAAAGTACATCTTTTCTAGATTTTTTTAATTTATGCTCTAAGTGAATATCACTTGTTGCAATGAATGTATGAATCCTTTTTTTTGGAGCAGGGTTCAAAGCCTCAAAGCAAGCCTTAATATCATTTTTTGAAGCCCTTGCTAGTCCACAAATGATAGGGCCATTTTCTCCAGTAACTACTTCAGCTATTTTGTTAACCGCTTTAAAATCTCCTGGGCTTGCGAAGGGAAAACCTGCTTCGATAATATCTACTCCTAATCTTGCTAATTGATGTGCAATAGCAAGTTTTTCTTCCAAATTCAAACTCGCCCCAGGGGACTGCTCCCCGTCTCTAAGAGTAGTATCAAAGATCAATATTCTTCCAGGATCTTTGGACATTAGATTAAATTCTCTAAAGATATCATAATTGAAATAAAAAAAAATTACTAGATTTTGCTTAGAAAACAGATGAAAAATGAAATAACAAACTATCAATAACCAAAATTAGTTAATTTATTTTTATTAAAAATCATTTCTTAGCATAACTAAAGTATTCTAAAAAAATTAATTAACCAATGCTACTGAGTCAATATCAGGGCCTTTAATAATCTTTTTGATATTTTTACATGAAGGATAATCTCACTAAAAATAAATATCTTGGTAACTTAGCATTTATTCTTCATGCACATCTTCCATATGTGAGAAAAAACGAAAAGAATTCATTAGAGGAAGATTGGTTTTTTCAAGCAGTACTAGAATGCTACCTCCCTTTAATTGGAGTTTTAGAAAAATCCGCAAAATTAGAATCTGATAATACAAAATTAACGATAAGTTTATCTCCGACCTTAATCTCACTATTTCAGAGTTCTGAACTTCAGGGGAAATTTCCTGAATGGATAAGCACAAGAATTAAGTTACTGGAGGAATTACCAGAAGAACAAAAAAATGCATCTAACTTTCTTTTAAAAAACATAACTAATCAATTAATTTATTGGCAGAAATATTCAGGCAATATATTAAATAGATTTAAATATTTATTAGATATTGGGTGTTTAGATATTATTACGTGTGCTGCGACTCACGGCTATCTCCCAATTCTTAGAGAAAATCCAGAAACTGTTGTAGGTCAAATTAAGACTGCAGTTAGACATCACGAGAGCACATTTAATATAAAACCTTTGGGTATATGGTTACCAGAATGTGCTTATTATGAAAATCTTGATAAGATCCTAACCGAATGCGGTATTAGATATGCTGTTTTAGATGGACATGGGATTTTAAATGCCAAGCCGAGGCCAAGATATGGAGTATATGCTCCAATTTGTTCCAAAAATGGTGTTGCATTTTTTGGAAGAGATAGCCAATCAACTTTACCTGTATGGTCAGCGAAAGATGGTTTCCCAGGCGATCCTTTTTATAGAGAATACCATAAGGATTTAGGGTGGGAATTACCCTTAAGCAAATTGAAAGAAAATGGTATTTCAAGTATTAGACCTCTCGGATTGAAATTTTATAGGATAACTGATAATTCAAAATCTTTAGGTGAGAAAGATTTTTATAAAGAAAATTTAGCAGAAAATAAAGCTGAAGAACATGCAGAAATTTATCTTTCCAGAAGGTCTGAACAATTAAAAAGGTTAAGTTTAGATTACAATTTCAATCCAATTCTAATTGCCCCTTTTGACGCAGAATTATTTGGTCATTGGTGGTATGAAGGTCCAATATTTTTAAAAAATATTTTCAAAAATTCAAAAAAATATTCAATTAAATTAACACATCTTCAAGAAATTTTATCCATGTCGCCTCAAATTCAGGTCTGTGAACCTTCTCCCTCTAGTTGGGGCCAGGGCGGTTTTCATAATTATTGGATAAATGATACAAATGCTTGGGTTGTACCAGAAATTACAAAAGCAGGATCAACTTTTATTGAGGTAAATTCTAGAAATATTGAGAATAAATTATCGAGAAGAATTTTGAGGCAAGCTGCTAGAGAACTACTTCTTTCAGAATCATCCGATTGGAGTTTTATCTTACGTGCAGGAACTACCACTGAATTAGCGAAAGAGAGAATTAAGAGGCATCTTTCAAGATTTTGGAAATTAATTGATACCTTAAATAAAAATGAATCAGTAGATTTTACTTTTTTAGAAAATATTGAGAAGGAAGATAAAATTTTCCCAAACATTAACCTTTCAGATTGGTTAAAAAATATTAGTTAATTTTTAACATTCCGAGTTTTATATTTAATGGAGATTTAACAAACATCTTAGTCATTACATAAATTAACTTCGGCAAAGGAAGAGTATTAGTCAAAAAACCTGCCCATTCATTTGTAGACAATTGAAAAAAATTCAAGAAGAAGCTTCTTAGCATTTTTTCATCAAAACTCATAAGCCTTTTAAGTCCATATTGATAGAGCTTATGTCTTTGAATAAGTTCATTAGGCCATAATATTTTCCATCCTTTTTGAGCTAACTGTACTGAAGTTAAAGAGGGGTCTTGCAAATATATATTTAATTGTTTAGCCAGCATTGGTGCTCTCCTTAAAAGAGAACCTACCATATATCCAGAAGCGGGATGGACCATACTCGCGGCTCCTCCGAAAGCCAATATTGGCTGGGTTTTCAAAGGTAAAGGTAGATTCATAGGGAAAAGACAATTTTCTTCATGGATAATAGTTTCAATAGTAATACCTCTCTTTTTTAATCTATTAATTAACCTATTTTTTAAAAAATTAAAGGATAGAGCAGGGAAACTTGCTAAAGAAGTCTCTTCCACAAAAAAAACATCATTCCCAAGATCCATAGCATATAAAAATGATGGCGATTCAGATAATTCTCTCTTACTTAAATGATCTGAACGATAATCCATCAATACAAACTGATCCTTATGGACTGGAGGTGAGGAAAATTTACCAACAATTCCGTAGGCAGCTTGTTGAGCTACTTTCTTAGAAAAAGGTCTTTTAATAAACTTACTTTTATGCCCGCTAGCATCAATTACCAATCTTGATTTTAATATTAAACCTGATTCGCAAACTACTTGAGAGATTTTATTTATTGTGTAAATTTCTGTAGCTTTATCATCTACCCAACTAATGCCATTACATTTTTTTAGCAAAGCCTCCTGAAAGGCCTCTCTATCTATTAATCCATAATCATATTTATGATCAGTAGGTAGATTACCTTTTTTATCTAACCCATTACCAAAGAAACTTACTGTAGAAGACCATCTATGAGACAAAAGGGACTCCAATCCCAATTCTTCAAGCTCGGAAGCCCAAATACCATAGGTATTACTCCATTTATCATAAGGAGATTTAGTCGATATACACTTAATATTTAAATCTTGATTTGCTAATTCAGAGGCTAAACATAGAGCTGCTGGGCCAGAGCCTAGAATTATAATGTCTAGTATTTCTGTATTGTTCATAAATGAGTTAAGTCATAAATTGTATATAAATTTATTTAATGCTTATTATTATTTGTTTGTTCAATATTTTCATCTTCAATTTGTTCATGAGGAACCAAGACAACTTCTGCTAAATGATCACCTTCATCAAGTTTCTGCAGTTTTACCCCAGTAGCAGCTCTAGATTGTTGAGAAATCTTATCAGCACTTGTTCTAACTATTACTCCTTTTTCTGTAACGAGAAGAATCTCCTCACCTTTACCAAGAACTTTTAATCCTACAAGGACATCATTATTAATTCTGAATTTTATAGCTTTCAATCCCATCCCTGCTCTTTTTTGCAATCTAAACTGAGTTACTGGAACTCTCTTACCTAAGCCAAATGAACTTGCAACTAAAACCCATGGTCCCTTTGATAAGTTATCTTCCGATTCATCATTAGGATCAATATCAATATCATTAAGAGTCGATAATTGCTCTACAAGTTCAGAGGTTAACACATCCATTGAAACGAGTTGATCACCATCTCTTAAATTCATTGATTTAACCCCTCTAGCTGTTCTACCAAGCGGTCTTAATTCGTTTATATCAAGTCTGAAGTGAATTGTCATGCCTTTGCTTGAACCAATTAAGACACTATCTCCTTCACTAGAAGACCTTACCCAAGTAAGAGCATCTCCTTCTTCTAAACTTATAGCGATAAGACCGTTTGAACGTATTTTTGAAAAAGCTGAAAGAGGAGTTCTTTTTATGAAACCGCCCTTAGTTAGCATCAATAAATAATAATCATTTTCAAATGATTCAACAGATAACAAAGAGGTTATTTGTTCTTCTCTTGGTATTGGAAGTAGTTGAACAGAGGGAGTTCCTTTAGCCGTTCTACTACTCAGTGGGACTCTGTATGCTGGGAGAGCATAAGCTACACCTCTATCACTAAAAAGTAAGAGAGTATCATGATCATTACAACTTATGAATAATTTAACTTCATCATCTCCTTGATTTTTAGTTCCAGCTTTACCCCTTGAACCTCTACTAGTCGACTCAAATTCACTAACTGGCATTCTCTTAAGATAGCCAGTCTTAGTTAACAAAACGACGGATCTTTCATTTGCTATTAAATCAATATCATCTAACCCTGCACCTAAATTTAGTATTTCTGTTTTTCTTGGAGAATCGAATCTATCTCTTATTTTTTTAAGTTCATCCAGAATTATTTCAAGAATCTTATCTTTATTATTCAAAATATTCTTATATTCCAAGATTTTCTTAGTAAGTTCCTGATGTTCATCTTTAATTTTATCTGCCTCAAGTGCTGTCAATCTACGAAGCTGCATTTGCAAGATAGCATCAGCTTGAATTAAAGATAATTTATGATTTAATTGTAACTTCTCTCTTGCGGAGGCGGTGTCTTTTGCCCCTCTTATTAAGTTAATAATTTCATCCATACTATTAAGAGCCATTAACAAACCTTCAATAATATGATCTCTTTCTTCGGCTTTTCTTAATAAGAAAGTAGTTCTTCTTCTTATAGTTTCTATCCTAAAATCTAAAAAAACTTCTAACATTCTTTTAAGTGAGAGTGTCGTAGGTTCTCCATTAACAAGCGCTAAAATATTTGCACTAAAGTTATTTTGTAGTGGAGTTAATTTAAATAAATTATTTAAAACAACTTGTGGATATGAATCTCTCTTTAACTCAATAACAATTCTCATTCCATCTCTATCACTCTCGTCCCTTATATCTGATATTCCTTCTAACTTTTTATCATTTACTAAATCTGCAATTCTCTCAATTAATGCTGCTTTATTAGTTTGAAAAGGTAATTCAGTAATAATTACAGCATCTCTTTCAGGTCTTCCTGGGACCTTTATTTGATGTACTTCAGCAACTCCTCTCATGGTTATTGAGCCCCTTCCAGAAAGATAGGTTTCTCTGATACCTTCTTTTCCTAATATTTGTCCGCCTGTAGGAAAATCTGGTCCTTTAATAAACTCAAACAAATCTCTTTCTTCCATTTCAGGATCTTTAATTAGACCTTCTAAACCATCAATTAATTCGCCTAAATTATGTGGTGGTATATTCGTGGCCATGCCAACAGCTATTCCTGAAGAACCATTTAAAAGAAGTTGTGGAATTCTGGCAGGTAAAACAGTAGGCTCTTGCTGCGACCCATCAAAATTATCGGAGAAATCAACAGTTTCTGATTCAATATCTTCAAGCAAGCCTTCATCTGTCAAAGCTTTTAATCGTGATTCTGTATATCTCATTGCGGCAGGAGGATCATTATCTACTGAACCAAAATTTCCATGACCATCTATTAGAGGCATTCTCATAGAGAAATCTTGCGCCATCCTTACGAGAGCATCATAAACAGCTGTATCACCATGAGGATGATATTTACCAAGGACTTCGCCAACTACTCTTGCACATTTTCGATAAGGTCTACCGCTTGTCAAACCTAGCTCGTACATTGCATATAGTATTCTTCTATGAACGGGTTTAAGTCCATCTCTCGCATCCGGTAATGCTCTACCTACGATGACACTCATCGCGTATTCAAGATATGAGCGCGACATCTCATTTCTTAGATCAGTTTGGATAATGCGATTATTATCATCATTCAATTCATTTTCTCCGATGTCTTTATTATCAGCCATATAAAAATCCTTTATCCAATAATAGTGGTTTTAATCAATAATGAATAAAAAAAAATTAGCTAAAAATTGTCAAATACTCACATAAGAAATACAAATAATAAATAATTCTTTTTTTTCTTGAATAAATATTGGCTTTATAGACCTTTAGTTGTTAATTTAATCAAAATATACAGTATTAATAACGTGAATATTAAACTCGGTTTAAACAAAATCTCCCGCAGAGCCTTCGGGATAGATGAAATAGCCCTAGTTCCAGGAGAAAGAACGTTAGATTATGAACTAACCAATGCTTCTTGGATTATCGGGAATATTGAGAGAGAAATCCCAATTATTGCAAGTGCAATGGACAGTGTTGTTGATGTAAAGACAGCTATTGAGCTTTCTAAGATGGGAGCATTAGGAGTCTTGAATATGGAGGGGATACAAACAAGATATCAAGAGCCTGAGACGGTTTTAAATCAAATATCCTCGGTAGGAAAATCTGAATTTGTTCCTTTGATGCAGAAAATTTATAGTGAACCCGTAAAAATTGATCTAATAAAAAAAAGAGTAAGCGAAATAAAAGAAAAGGGTGGCATCGCGGCATTAAGTGGTACACCTCAAGCCGCAATCAAATTTAGAGAAGCACTTAGGGATTCAGATCTAGATTTATTTTTTTTGCAGGGTACTGTTGTATCAACTCAACATGTAGGAACAAATGGTCAAGAGTCATTAAACATAGAGGATCTATGTAAATCTCTCGATGTCCCTATTATTGCAGGTAATTGCGTAACCTACGAAGTTGCTAAAAGACTTATGAAAGCAGGAGTTTCAGGCCTTATGGTAGGTATAGGTCCTGGTGCGGCATGTACTTCAAGGGGAGTATTGGGTATAGGAGTTCCTCAAGCTACCGCCATCTCAGATTGTAGTTCAGCAAGAGATGATTACTTTAATGAAAGCGGAAAGTATATCCCTATTATTGGAGATGGAGGCATTGTTACAGGAGGAGATATTTGCAAATGCATTGCCTGCGGAGCCGATGCAGTAATGATTGGATCTCCCATCGCGAGAGCATCAACAGCTCCAGGGAAAGGCTTTCATTGGGGTATGGCCACGCCCAGCCAGATCTTACCGAGAGGGACGAGAATAGAAGTTGGATCAACTGGATCATTAGAGAGAATATTAAAAGGTCCTGCTTTACTTGATGATGGAACTCATAATCTTTTAGGAGCCATAAGGACTTCAATGAGCACTCTTGGTGCAAAAAACATCAAAGAAATGCAAAATGTAGAAATTGTTATTGCTCCCGCTCTTTTAACAGAAGGCAAAGTTTATCAAAAAGCTCAACAACTTGGAATGGGTAAGTAAAATAAAGTGTTAGAGAAAGAGAACAAAATACTATTGAGGAGCTATTATTAAAAAATGGGGGAAACCCCATACTCCTCACACACAAATCGCCCGAATCATCGGGCTTTTTTTTAATACAATTTGTTACTTATACATTCTATATCTGTAATGAAATCATCACTAAGAAAAATAGACTGCTAAATTTTCTAAAGGAATATATAAATTATGTCATCAGCTCCTGCCGTTACTGACTCTTCTTTTGACAAAGAAGTCTTACAAAGCGATCTACCTGTTCTAGTTGATTTTTGGGCTCCTTGGTGTGGACCATGTAGAATGGTTGCCCCAATAGTTGAAGAAATTTCTAAAGACTTTGAAGGTAAAATTAAAGTTTTCAAATTAAATACAGATGAGAATCCTAATGTGGCAAGTCAATATGGAATAAGAAGCATACCTACACTAATGATATTTAAAGGTGGTCAGAAAGTTGACACAGTCGTAGGAGCAGTGCCAAAAGGAACACTTTCAAGCACTCTATCCAAACATCTCTAAAATATAGTGAGCAAGATAGGTCTTATTGACTATGGAATGGGTAATATACATTCAGTCAAGAAGGCAATTGAAAACTTAGAAGAAGAAGTCCTACTGATAAATAGCAAATTGCAAATTAGTAGATGTAAAGCCCTAATAATCCCAGGTCAAGGGGCTTTTGATCCTGCTATTGAAAATTTGAAGAGGACAGGTTTAATTGATGAAATTAAAAAGTGGATCAATAGCGGTAAATCATTCATGGGAATTTGTCTTGGCTTACAAATTCTTTTTGAAGAGAGTGAAGAAGGAAATAATAAAGGGTTAGGAATAGTAAAAGGGAAAATAAAAAAAATCCCTCCTCTTAAGAACCAGAGGATTCCTCATATTGGTTGGTGCAATCTAATTCCTAGCAAAGATGGTAAATTGCTTTCAAAATCAGAGAGAAATAAATGGGTTTATTTTGATCACTCTTACTTTGCGGCACCAGATGATGAGAGGTTTATCGCCGCAAGCGTTGAATATGGACCAAGCAACTTAACTGCAATTATTGAAAATGAAAACTTAATAGCATGTCAATTTCATCCAGAGAAATCTGGTAATATTGGACAGTCTCTTTTATATAGATGGCTACAAACTATTTAAGAAGTAGCTATGAAGACTAGTTTGTCACTTATTGGAGGGAAAAGGATTGAGAGCCCAAAGTCGGATAAAACTAGGCCAACAACACTAATGGTTAGAGAAGCAATTTTTAATATTTTGAATAAAAAAGTAGAAAATTCTAATTGGCTTGATTTATTTAGTGGCTCAGGTGCTATTTCATGTGAAGCCTTTAATCATGGAGCAAAAAAAATTGTTGCTGTGGAGAAAGACAGACTAACTGCAAATTTATGCAAGAAAAATTTATTTTCATTAAAAGATTCACACTTAAGAGAGAAAGATATAAAAATAATTTGCAAGGATGTATTCCCATGGATTCGAAATTATATGGGAACAAAAATAGTAGAAGAGAAAAATCTCGAAAATATAAAGTTTGATTTTATTTATATTGACCCTCCATATAAAAACAACTTTTATCAAATTTTATTAAAGGATTTGTTCAAATCCTATTTATTAACAAAAAAAACAATTGTAATTTATGAACATTCAAAGAATGAAGTAATTACAGATAATTATTTATGGAAAATAAAAGATACTAGATTGTACGGTCAAACCAAACTCACTTTTTTAGTCAAAATCTA
>CACNYU010000013.1 GCA_902624785.1 uncultured Prochlorococcus sp. | reverse complement strand
CAGCATCTCCCATAAGCGCCCAACCTTTTAATGTTAAAAAGCTTGAAAGCAAACCACAGACTGAAGTTATTAAAATACTTATCAAAATAGCTTTTCTCATAAACTCATGAGCAATTGGCTCTGCAATAAATGAATTTATATCGATAGTTAGAAAAGATCCATCCATTTATTTATGAGAAAATTAAGATTCTGGACCAAACAAAAAATCTGGAGACATCCCTCCAAATGTACTTGTTATATTTTCAGGAGTAAAGACTTCTGATGTATCACCATATGCAACAACTGTTTTATTTATCAAGAGAACTAGATCACAAAATTCTCGGACGTGAATCATATCATGAGTTGAAAGTAAAATTGTTTTACCTTCGTTTTTAAATTGGATAAATAATTCTGAGATAAGTTTTTCGGTCCTAATATCAACTCCTGCAAATGGTTCATCCAATAATAGTATTGAAGCTCTTTGTGCAATGGCTCTTGCTAAGAAGGTTCTTTTTCTCTGACCTCCTGATAAATTACCAATTGGAGTAAATGAGTAGTCAATAAGATCAACTCTTTCAATTGCATTTTTAACAGCTTGAATATCAGATTCTCGAGGTGATCTAAAGATATTCATTGAACCATATCTTCCCATCATAACAATATCCCAAACATTCACAGGAAAATCCGCATCAATTCCTTCATTTTGCGGTACATAAGCAACTGCTTGATCTTTTTGAGAAGTTTTAAGTGTCTCACCATTTATTCTAATTTTCCCTTTTGATAGATTTACGAATCCTGTTAAAGCATTAAAGAAAGTTGTTTTGCCAGCTCCATTCATCCCTACCAGGCCACATATCTGTCCGGCTTTTAATCTCAAAGTTGCATCATATAATGCAACCTTACCATTGTAATCAACACAAATATTTTCAGCTTCAATTCTATATTTTTCAAATTCCATAGATTTCAATTTTTAAATTTTTGGACTTGCATTAAAACCATTTTTTATTATGTCAAGATTATATTCAAGCATCTCTAAGTAACTTTCTGCAGGACCATTTTTTTTTGACAACGAATCTACATATAAATTACCACCAAAAAAAGCTCCAGTTTCTTGTGCAACAGATTCTTGAGATTCGGAACTAACTGTGCTTTCACAAAACACAGCTGGGATTTGTTTCTCTTTTACTAAATTGATCACTTTTGCCATCCTTTTAGGAGTAATTTGACTTTCTGCATTTACAGGCCATAGATATGCTTCCTTTAAACCATAATCATTTGTTAGGTATGAAAATGCCCCTTCACAACTTACTAGATACCTCTTACTTTTCTGCAATGTATTAAGAAAAAGTGAAAAATCTTCATCTATTTTTTTTATTTTATTTTTAAAAGTTTGAGCATTTTTTTTAAATATTTCTTTGTTCTCAGGATCTAATTTTGATAGTTCCTCTAATAAGATATCAACATATAAAATTCCTCTTTTAGGCGAAATCCATGCATGAGGATTTGGTTTACCTTTGTATCTGTCTTCGCTAATAAATATTGGTTCTAAATTATTTGCAATAGTAATTCTCTCAACATCTAAATTACTAACAAATTTTTCAGCCCACAATTCAAAACCAAATCCGTTTTGTATAAAAATGATTGCTTTTGACCCCCTAACAAGATCACTTGGAGTAACTTGATAACCATGGACCTCCATGCCAGGCTTAGTAATTGACTCCACATCGTATTCATTGCCAACAATATTTTTTACTATGTCTTCAAGGATTGTAAAGCTAACCAAAAGTAACTTTTTTTCTTTTTTAATAATATTATTTTGCTTAATTAATTTATTACCTTGATTGATATTTAAATTACTAATTTCACTATTTTTTTTACAAGCTGTCAATGGGAAGAATAATAATAAGCCAGATAAAATCAATAAAATATTTTTTTTCATAAATTAATGTTTAAGAAAATTTTAGATTTAGAGAATTTTGTAAGTCACCCAAAAATGATTGCCAATTAATTTTCTCACTTTTGAATGCATTTTCTACAATTTTTTCATTATTAGAGATTATATTTTCAAGATCAGACTCAGATACGCCTTTATTAATTGCCATAAAATCAGCTAAAGATCGAGACACAACTCTTGTGAGATATGCAGCACTTGCCGCCTGAAATGATCCTGCAACGAACCAATTAGGACCATGAAACTTAGATATCCCTAGCAGAGTTTGGCCACTCCACTCAACAACTCCTAGAGTTATAGCTGTTTTAAGAATTTCTTTTGAAATCTTTTCTAAAATTTCAGGTGACCATGTGCACCCCCAAATTGACTTTATTTCATTAATCATTAAAGCATTTAAGACAGTCATTGATAAAACATCTATAGAAGGGACTGGAGATGCGAAGACAGAGGCTGCTACGATAATTTGATTTTTTGTCTGAATTTCTTTTAACTTAATTCTTCTAATTACCTCAATTTCTGCTTGCCATTTAGAATGTAATTCTCTCAAAAGCCTTTTCTTGGTAGCTTCTATCGTAATTTTTGGTGTAAGAGAATTAATTCTAAAAGCCAAAGGAAGATTACTAATAAAAATGTTTCTTAAATCAATTTCCAAAATTTTTTGTTTAAGTTGTAAAGGAATTTCATGTTTCAATTCTTCTATTTGTTCTTTTTCAAAATTATTAATAGCTGATGAAGTCATTAGCCAAAACCTTATATCCTTGGGAAGTTTATTTAGCCATAAAAGACTTTTAGCAGATAGAGGAGGTGTTAAATGGTAAAGAACGAGATCATTCTTAAAAATTTGACTGTTTAATTCCTCTTCAATAGATATAGAGGGTAAATCTTCTAATATATTTAATAGGTAAGTACCTTCTTTAAAGTATTTCTTGATCAAAGTTTCATAAAATAGTTTGCCTTTATCTCCAATGACAGTAATTAATTGTTTCTCATGATTTTCAAGAATCTCTAAAAGCAAATTTTTTCTAAAATTTGTTTTTTTCTCCAAATTATTTTTTTCTTCTAATTCACTTAGAGAATCTAAATCCTCATTACATATCTTGACCCAGCCATTTAAATCTTTTGGCTCATTAAATTTAGGTTTATCAGATTTAAAGTAAAAATATCCTCCAATGCATAAAAGAATAAATCCTAAATTACCTCCCGAGAAATTGAATAAGTCACTAATAATCCATTCACTAAATCCAAAAACTAAGAAAGTAAAAAGAATATTTGCCTTTGGAAATTTAAAAAAATTTTTAAATAAATTTGCCTTACTTATATTAATCAAAATACTTTTTATATCTTTTAATAGTTTAATGCATATTTAAAATGAAAAAAAGCTTGTTTAAATTATTTAATTTTTTGGAAAGGCTAAATTATTAGAAAAATTTAAAGACTTCTTGCATATTTTGATGCTAAATTATTAATTCATGAAATTTAAATAGTAAGTAAATGACCAATTCAAATTACGAAAATAGCCAGGGGCAAAGAAACTTTAGAAATAATGATAACAATAATTATAGAAATAGATATGGAGGGAAAAGAGAATCAGGTGGCTTTAGAATTAGATTAAGTGACAATGAAATGAAATCAGTAAAAACTATACAAGAAATATTTCAACTTAAGTCTACTGTTGCTGTACTGGGTTTCTCCGTTCGAACTTTGAGCGAATTAATAAAGAATGAGAATTTGAAAGAAGAGATTACCAAAATAGCAAATAATAATAAAAATTCTTTCCAAAAAGTTAATAACTTTGAAAAAAAAGAAACATCCTCAATAAATGCGGCTAATCCTTTTGCAAGGCCAGAAAAAAAGCCCCAAATAATAGAAAATAAAGATAATAATGAAAATTTAGATGAAAAATAAAAAAAGAATTCTTTCAGGAGTTCAACCTACTGGTGAACTGCATCTTGGGAATTGGTTAGGGGCTATTAGAAATTGGGTAACACTTCAAGAACAATATGAGACATTCCTCTGTGTCGTTGATTTGCATGCAATTACCGCTGAACATAATCCAAAAGAACTAACCCAAAATACTCTTTCTACTGCCGCTTTATATATCGCTTGTGGAATAGATCCTAATATATGTTCTATTTTTGTACAAAGTCATATACCTGCTCATTCTGAGCTTTGCTGGATCTTAAACTGCATGACTCCAATTAATTGGATGGAAAGGATGATTCAATTTAAAGAAAAATCTATTCAACAAGGTAATAATGTTTCTATTGGATTATTTAACTATCCTATATTAATGGCTGCAGATATTCTTCTTTACGATGCCGACTACGTCCCAGTAGGAGAAGATCAAAAACAACATCTTGAATTAGCTAGAGATATTGCACAACAAAGAATTAATGCCAAATTTAGTAAAGAGAAAGATATTCTGAAAATTCCTCAACCAATAATTATGAAAAGTGGATCAAAAATTATGAGTTTAATTGATGGTTCTAGAAAGATGAGTAAAAGTGATCCTAATGAAGGTAGCAGAATTAACTTGTTAGATACGCCTGAAATAATCTCAAAAAAAATAAAAAGAGCAAAAAGCGATAGTTATATTGGGTTAGAATTTAATAATCCTGAAAGACCCGAATCCAGAAATCTGCTGATGATTTATTCAATATTATCAGGAAAGGAAATTTCTCAATGTGAGAAAGAGTTTTCTGAAACTGGATGGGGTACATTTAAAAAATTAATTACAGAACAACTTATTGAATCCCTCTCACCTATTCAAGAAAAATATAAAGTTTTAATTAATGATCCACATCAATTGAATAATATTCTCATTGAAGGGAAAGAGAAGGCTGATAACTTAGCAAAAAAAACTCTTAAGAGAGTTAAATCAAAACTTGGATTCTTTGAAATGGGGAAATAATTCATGCCAGTAATCACGCTGCCTGATGGGACCCAAAAGGTCTTTGATCATTCGGTAACAGTTCTAGAAATTGCCCAAAGTATTGGAGCAGGATTAGCTAAAGCAACAATTGCGGGAAAAGTAAATGGCATTCTGCTTGATGCAACACTACCCATCAAAAATGATTCCAAAGTTGTAATAATTACATCAAAAGATAAAGAAGGCATTGAGATTATTAGACATTCCTTTGCACATCTCATAGGTCATGCAGTTAAACAAATTTACCCAAACATAAAAATGGCTATCGGACCTGTTATTGAAGATGGCTTTTATTACGATGTTTCTTCAGAATATAGTTTTACTCCTGATGATTTAATAAAAATAGAAGACAGAATAAATAAATTAATAAAAACAAATTATGATGTGGAAATTTTACAAGTTTCCAAGAAAGAAGCTATTAAAACTTTTGAAGAAAGAGATGAAACTTTTAAATTAAGAATAATTGAAGAAATTGATGATAAAGGCCTGATTAATCTCTATAAGCACGAAGAGTATATTGATATGTGCAGAGGTCCTCATGTCCCAAATACAAGACATCTGCGACACTTTAAGTTACTTAAATTATCGGGTTCATATTGGAGGGGGAAGAGTGAGAATGAATCATTACAAAGAATTTATGGTACTGCATGGGCTAAAGAGAAAGAACTCAAAGATTATTTAACAAGAATAGAAGAAGCGGAAAAAAGAGATCATAGAAAGCTGGGAAAAAAACATTCACTTTTTCACATACAAGAAGAATCTCCAGGTATGATTTTTTGGCATCCCAATGGATGGATAATCTACCAAGTTTTGGAGAAGTATATACGAGAAATACTTAAAAAGAATAATTATCTAGAAATAAAAACTCCACAAGCAGTTGATAAATCCCTTTGGGAAAAATCAGGTCATTGGGAAAAATTTAGAGAAGATATGTTTACAACCGCATCTGAGAACAGAACATATGCGATTAAGCCAATGAACTGTCCATGCCATATCCAAGTATTTAATCAAGGATTAAAAAGTTATAAAGATTTACCTATTCGTCTAGCTGAATTTGGCTCCTGTCATAGAAATGAACCTTCTGGTGCTTTACATGGTTTGATGAGAGTCAGAAATTTCACTCAGGATGATGCTCATATTTTCTGTACAGAAGAACAAATGCAAGAGGAGGTATCTAGTTTCATTGATCTCGTTTTCGAAGTTTATAGAACCTTTGGTTTTGATGAAATAATTATCAAATTATCAACGCGTCCTGAAAAAAGAGTTGGTAGCGAGGAGATTTGGGATAAATCAGAGGATGCACTTAAGATGGCTTTAAATAATAAGAATCTCGAATGGGAACTGCAGCCAGGGGAAGGAGCTTTTTATGGACCAAAAATTGAATTCTCACTAAAAGATTGTCTTAATAGAGTCTGGCAATGTGGAACTATTCAAGTTGACTTCTCCATGCCCATAAGACTTGATGCAACTTTTGTAGACATCAACAATGAGAAGAAAAGTCCTGTAATGTTACACAGAGCAATTTTAGGATCTTTTGAGAGATTTATTGGAATTTTAATTGAACAATATGAAGCCAAATTTCCTTTATGGCTAGCTCCTTATCAAATTATTTTATTAAGTATTACTGATAGAAATAAAGATAAATGTCATGAATTTAATCATTTATTGAATTTAAAGGGATACCGATCAAAAGTTGATATTAGAAATGAGAAGGTAGGTTACAAGATTAGAGAGGCTACAATTAGTAGAATTCCACTAATTGCTGTTATTGGCGACAAAGAACAAGAAATTGATTCGGTTTCTTTAAGAGCCTTAGATGGTACAAATTTAGGAATTTTAAATTTGATTGATTTATACCAATTAATGGATGTATTAATTAAAAAGAAAGGAAGGATAGAATAAGTTTTAATAAATGAATTTTCTTGCTTGCGATTTAGGAGGAACAAAAGTACTGATAGCTATTTACGAAGAGGTTAATAAAGATTCTCCTCCAAAATTAATTGCAAAAGAAAGATATTTATCTGCAGAGTGGGAATCAATATATACAATAACTAAAGATTTTCTGAAAAATAAATGTAAAAATAAATATTTCCCAAAGATTGCTTGTTTTGGAATAGCGGGGCCTATAGACAAAAATAATTCAAAAATTACTAACTTAAATTGGGAGATAAGCGAATTAAAATTAAAAAATGATTTTCACTTTGAAAAAGTTGAATTAATCAATGATTTTGCTGTTTTACTTTATGGGATACCATTTTTAAAAAGTAATCAATTTAAGACACTACAAAATAATACAAATAAGAATAATAAGTTTGAGGGTTACCACACTATTGTTGGTGCAGGAACTGGATTAGGAATTTCTAGAGGTATCATTTCAAAAACAAAAATTTTAGTATTACCTAGCGAGGGAGGCCATATTGAATTTGCTCCTAAAACTCATGACGAGTGGGAACTAAAGCAATGGGTAAAGAGTTACTTAAATATTGAGAGAGTCTCTTATGAAAGAATTATTAGTGGAGAGGGTTTATCGAACATCGCCAAATGGAAATTATCTAAAGAAGATATTATAGATCATCCATTTAACAAGTATTTAGAGAAAGCAAAAGATTCAAAAATTATTGAAAAAAGTTTAGCAGGAAAAATCTGTCAACTAGCGAAGGCAGGCGATTCTTTAATGGCAGAAATAGAAACATTATGGTTTAATGCTTATTCTTCATTTATTGGAGATTTAGCAATACATGAACTCTGTTTTGGAGGCTTGTGGATTTCAGGAGGTACTGCCCCAAAACATTTCAAGAAATTTATTTCAGATTCTTTTTTGAAACAATTTTCAAATAAAGGTAGATTAAAAGATATTGTAAAAACAATACCTATAAGAATTATATTAGATGAGGAGTTTGGATTACATAGCGCTGCTTGCAGAGCGCAATCACTATTAAATATTCAATAAAAATAGATTTTTGACAATGACTATTCCAGAAGTAGGTAAAAAAGTTAACGTATCAGTCCCATCAACTACTGCTAATTTGGGTCCTGGTTTTGATTGTTTAGGAGCTGCGCTTGATCTCAAAAATGAATTTGTATTCACAAGAATTGAGGGAGGGGGAGATAGATTTGATTTAATTATGGAAAGTACTGATGGCAATCACCTTAGAGGTGGTCCAGAGAACTTGGTATTTAGAGCTGCTCAAAAGGTATGGGATAGTGCTAATGTTTCACCCTTTGCTTTAGAAGCAAGAGTAAAACTTGCAGTACCTCCAGCCAGGGGATTAGGTAGCAGCGCTACTGCAATAGTAGCTGGTCTAATAGGAGCAAATGCAATAATGGATTCTCCTTTATCAAAAGAAAAGCTTTTAGAATTAGCTATAGACATAGAGGGACATCCTGATAATGTAGTGCCCTCTTTATTAGGAGGACTTTGCCTAACTGCAAGATCATCCTCTGATAGATGGAGGATTGTGAGATGTGAATGGCATAACTCAATCAAAGCAGTTGTAGCTATTCCTGCAATTAGATTAAGCACCAGTGATGCAAGAAGAGTTATGCCTAAGAATGTGCCGATCTCTGATGCTGTTACAAACATGGGTGCTTTAACATTGTTACTTAATGGATTAAAGACAGGGAATTCTGAATTAATAAAAGAAGGTATGTTTGATAAATTACATGAACCTTACAGATGGAAACTCATTAAAGGGGGATTGGAAGTAAAAGAGGCAGCACTAGAGGCTGGAGCTCTTGGTTGTGCGATAAGTGGTGCTGGTCCAAGTATTTTAGCTTTATGCAAAAATGAAAATGGTAAATTTATAAGTCAAGCAATGGTAAAAGCATGGGAAAAAGCTGGGGTTGCTAGTAGAGCGCCCTTTTTAAATATTCAAACATTAGGGAGTAATTACAACTCTTCTTTCTCTAAGTAGTTTTACTTAGGTCAATAAAGTGTTATAGTCTCAACCTGTATACATCTTTAGTAGAATAATTAAATTGTTCATTATAAAATGAATTTAAATCCTTTTCCATGGCTATCTGCGATTGTATTACTACCATTAGTAGGTGCCCTTATTCTGCCATTCCTAGAATCAAAAGAAGGAGAAGATAATTCAAAACCTAGAAATATATCATTAGCATTTTTATTCGTAGATTTTTTACTTATTGTTGGGGTTTTATTTAATAAATATGATTCAACCAATAGCTCCCTCCAATTAGTTGAACGAGTTACTTGGTTGCCCTCCATTGGTTTAGAGTGGTCATTAGGAGTTGATGGTTTATCTGCTCCATTAATTGTATTAAGTGGATTAATAACTTTTTTATCAGCCGCTGCAAGTTGGAAAGTCAAGAAGAAATCTAATTTATACTTCGGCCTTCTTTTAATACAAGCGTCAGCACAGGGGATGGTTTTTCTTTCTCAAGATTTTTTACTGTTCTTCCTAGCTTGGGAATTAGAATTAGTTCCTGTTTATCTTTTGATAGCAATCTGGGGTGGTAAAAAAAGATTATATGCAGCTACAAAATTTATCCTCTATACAGCTCTTGCTTCACTTTTAATACTTATAAGCGGTCTCGCTCTTTCTTTAAGTGGAGATACATTTACTTTAAATTTAAGTGAAATAACAAGTAAGCAAGTCAGTGGGAATCTTGCTTTATTATCTTATTTTGGTTTTTTAATAGGGTTTGGAGTAAAGCTACCAATATTTCCATTACATACATGGCTCCCTGATGCTCATGGTGAAGCCAATGCTCCTGTTTCAATGCTACTAGCTGGAGTACTACTTAAGATGGGAGGCTATGCATTATTAAGATTTAATGTTCAAATCTTGCCAGAAGTACATCTTCAACTTGCTCCAGCATTAATAATATTAGGGATTATAAATATAATCTACGGAGCTTTAAATGCATTTGCTCAAGATAATGTAAAAAGAAGAATTGCTTGTAGTTCCGTTAGTCATATGGGATTTGTTTTACTAGGGATAGGAGCTGTTGATGCTTTAGGTATTAGTGGAGCCATGCTACAAATGATTAGTCATGGTTTGATTGCTGCAGCAATGTTTTTCGTTACAGGTTCCTTTTACGAGAGAACAAATACGCTTTCAATTCCTAATATGGGTGGTTTAGCTAAAGTTCTACCAATTACATTTGCATTCTTTTTGGCAAGTTCTTTAGCTTCACTTGCTTTACCAGGAATGAGCGGATTTATTAGTGAAATAACAGTATTTTTAGGTATTACAAGTCAAGAAGGATTTACTTCCTTATTTAGATCTATCACAATCCTTATAGCAGCAATAGGACTTGTGCTTACACCGATTTATTTGCTATCTATGTGTCGAAGAGTATTTTTTGGGCCGAGAATACCTGCACTTGCAACAGTAACTGAAATGAATGGTAGAGAACTCACTATAGGTTTAAGCTTATTATTACCAACTCTTCTGATAGGTTTCTGGCCAAAAGTTGCAATTAATTTATATGAATCCTCAACCAATGCTCTCAGTCAGCAGCTAACTTTAGCTAAATTAGTAGGTGTAATTTCAACCTTTAATTGAAAAATATGACTGAAGATATTGTTGATAAAGTTCTCTTTAAATGTGAGGGATTACCTGATTTTAATCAATTTACACCTGAAAGAATTGACAAAGAATTTCCAGTTTTACTAGATAAATTAAATTCAGATTTTAACGATATTGAAACTACATTTTCCTCGCTAATAATTGATGAGAACTTAAACTGGGAGAATGTGATGAATCCTCTTAACAAAATTAATGAAAAACTTAGGTGGAGTTGGGGAGTTATTACTCATTTAAATTCAGTTAAAAACACTGATAAATTGAGAGACGTTTATGCGAAATTACTTCCACATGTAATTAATCTTGGAAATAAATTTGGCCAAAGTAAAATAATTTATAAAGCTTTAAAAAAATTAAGAGAAACTAATACTCTGGATTTAACTAGAAATAGAATTTTAGATAAAGAAATTATTGAAATGGAGCATAGTGGCATTTCTTTAAGTGAATCTGATCAAAAAGATTACAATAATATTTCGGAGAGATTAGGAGAATTATCAACAAAATTTAGTAATAATGTCCTTGATGCTACAAATAAATGGTTCTTAATTTTAGAAAATAAATCTCAAATAAAAGGTTTACCAGAAAGAGTTCTTGAATTAATGGCCTTATCTGCACAAAGACATTTAAAAAGAGAAGGTAACGTTGATTCTAAAAATGGCCCTTGGAAATTAAGTTTGGATATTCCAACATATACAGCCTTTATGAGTTACTCAGAAGACAGATCTTTAAGAGAAATACTATATAAAGCTTTTGTAAGTAGAGCCTCTATTGGTAGTGAAAATAATAATCAAATTATTGAAGAGATATTAACTCTAAGAACTAAACAATCAAAACTACTTGGATATAAGAGTTGGGCTGACTTAAGCTTATCAACTAAAATGGCTGGTAAAACAGATAACGTTGAAAAGCTTCTAGAGGAATTAAGAGAACCATCTTTCAAGGCCGCGGAATTAGAATTGAGAAATTTAAATAACTTTGCACATAAAAATGGATTTAACACTGATTATCAGCTACAGCCTTGGGATATAAGTTATTGGTCTGAACTTTTAAGAAAGGAAAAACTTAATTTAGATCAAGAGGCCTTAAGACCATGGTTTCCTCTGAAAGATGTATTAAAAGGATTATTTAGATTATGTGAGAAGCTCTTTGATATTAAAGTTGTTGAAGCGAATGGTGAAGCACCTACTTGGAATGATGATGTTCTTTTCTTTAATATTTTCAATAACTCAAATAATAAAATTGCCTCATTTTATTTAGATCCATTTTCACGTCCTGAGTCCAAAAGAGGAGGGGCCTGGATGGATGAATGTATAAATAAAAATTTTGATTCCAAGGGTAATCATATAATCCCAGTAGCCTATCTTGTATGTAATCAAACACCTCCTTCCAATAACAAGCCAAGCCTGATGAGTTTCGAAGAAGTACAGACATTATTTCATGAATTTGGTCACGGTCTCCAACATATGCTCACAACTATTGATATTCCTCAAGCTGCAGGAATAAATAATGTTGAATGGGATGCTGTAGAACTTCCAAGCCAATTTATGGAAAATTGGTGCTTCGAAAAGAAAACCTTGCTGAATATCGCTAAGCACTATGAAACTGGGGAGAAATTAGATGAAGAAGATTATGACAAACTTTGTGCTAATAGAACTTTTAATTGTGGAATGGGTACATTAAGACAGCTGCATTTCGCAATAACTGATTTAAGGTTGCATAGCAATTTATCTTCGTATCAAGAATTAAATTCTGATGAGATTAGAAGAGATATAGCAAAGAATACAACTATACTTCCACCTATAAATGAGGATAAGTTTCTTTGCTGTTTTAGTCACATTTTTGCAGGAGGATATTCGGCAGGGTATTATTCTTATAAATGGGCAGAAGTCTTAAGCGCTGATGCATTTTCTATGTTTGAAGAAGCTGGATTTGAAAATGATCAAAAGATAAAAGATATTGGGAAAAGATTTAAGGATACTATCTTGAGTCTTGGAGGAAGTTTACCTCCATTAGAAATCTTTAAATTATTTAGAGGTCGCGAACCAAAAACTGATCCCTTAATAAGACATTTGGGTTTATAAATTAATATATTATTTTTTTTACAATCTCATTTATTGCGTATTCATTTTTCATCAAATTTTTATGTTTGAGAATATTTAGAGAGTATTTATTACCTTTAGGTAAATAAGCTTTCCAACCTGGAAAAACCATTAAATCCCAATTTGTAAAGAAACTTATACAAGTAATATCTTCTAGGAAATCATTTGAAGCATACAGATCTTTTAATAATTTACTATTTATTTTCATTTCCGAGATTCCCTTTAAAGGGAAACTCGGAACTAATTGAGCAGTCAATGTGCCCATATGAGGAGATCCTACGCTTATAAATTTTTTTATTATTTTATTACCCTTGAAATTTTTTAACCAATAGCTTCCAATAATCCCACCCATTGAAAATCCCAATAAATCAATTTCATTATCTAAACCATACTTATTAATAATCAATTCATTTAAAAAATTTGCTAGCTCAATAATTGAAACCTTCCCAAAATTATGCTGAAGTGTTGGAGCAAAATATTCGATAGAGTAATGATCTAATTTTCTAGTCAAGGATTTAAAGATATCTGAAGTATTCCATAATCCATGTATCAAAACTATTGGCCTATTATTTGATCCCATATTTATTACTTTTCAAAGAATTTCACTATTGAGACTTTTCCTTTAAAGCCATCAATAGGTGGCTCACACTTAGTTAAAATAATCTTTATTCGATCTGGATTAAATCCGCTCTGTATTATCTTCATAATTTCCTCAGAATATTTCTCAATAGTAAAACAAGAAAAATTTTTTGAATGAGATTTCACTTTCTGAATTACCAAGGCATAATCTAAAGTTGCTTTAATATCATCATTCTCATTACACTCATTAAAATCTGACCATAAAAGAATATCTAAATTAAATAATTGACCAAATTTCCTCTCTTGTTCTAAGACTCCAACTCTTGCCCATAATTCAATTTTTTCAATTTTTAAAAAGTTCTTTTTCATAGATCTTCATGAATAAATTTTTCCTTGCCTGAAGAAAAATCTTCAACAATATGACCTTCACCATTTAAAAAATATTTATAAGTAACTAGTCCCTCTAAACCAACTGGTCCTCTTGGAGGTAATGACTGAGTGCTGATTCCTACCTCAGCTCCGAAACCATATCGAAATCCATCAGCAAACCTTGTAGAACAATTATGAAAAACCCCAGCGCTATCGACTGCATTCATAAATAAAGATGCAGTATTAAAATTCTCTGTAATTATTCCATCAGTATGCTTAGATCCAAATGTTTGTATATGATCAATCGCATCATTCAAATCATCAACAATCTTTACTGATAAAATTAAATCAAGATATTCCGTCCCCCAATCCTGAGAATCTGCAGGTAGTGTAACACCTAAAGAGACTGACTTTGCATCCCCTCTTAATTCAATCTTTTTTGAATCAAATATTGGTATTGCTTTCGATAAAAACTCTTTTGCTATATCCTTATGAATTAATAAAGTTTCTATCGCGTTACAAGCTGCAGGATATTGAATCTTACTGTCTAAGGCAACTTTTATTCCCAAATTAATATTACTTTCATTATCAATATAAAGATGACATATACCATCAGCATGGCCTAAAACTGGAATCCTTGTATTTGACTGAATGAACTTTACCAGTTCATTACTCCCTCTTGGAATTATCAGATTTATATCTTTATCTAGATACAACATCGACATACTCTCTTTTCTACTAGTTAATAAACAGAGAGAATTTTCATCAAGATATGATTTATTAAGTCCAGACTGCAATGCATTAAATATTGCTTCATTGGTTTGGTTCGCCTCACTACCCCCTTTGAGTATTGCAGCATTACCTGATCTTAAAGCTAATGAACTGATTTGTATAAATGCATCAGGTCTAGATTCAAATATCACTCCAATAACCCCAATTGGAACGGTCTTTCTTTGAAGGATCAAGCCAGAAGCTAGCTTTTTATTAACTTGCACCTGACCTACAGGATCTTGAAGATCTCTAACTTTCCTAACCCCATCAATCCCACGAAGAAGTTTGTCTTTTGATAATCTCAATCTTGATAATAAAGCCTGTGAAATACCTTTCTTTTTAGCTAAATTAAAATCATGGTCATTAGCCTCTAATATTTCGTCAGAATAGGTAACTAAGGAATCAGCCATTTGATTAAGAGCATCCCTCCTTTGCTCATTTGAGGTTTGGCAAATTTTTAGAGCTGCTTTTCTAACTTTTAAGGCTTTTTTCTTAAGTCCCATATCAGGTATAGAAATTTCAATCTTATCTTTCATAAAACTCTCGCATTTGCTAAGTTCTAATATTAATTGAAAATGAGGATTCTTTAAACATTTTTAATTAATACCTAAAGAATAATTGTACTTGACTCTTCCAATCCCCGTTGGAATCAAAAGATCCAAGTATCTCTAGATATTGATTTGCTTGTAAAGTTAAAATCCATAGAGGTGGAATATCATCTCTATCAGGAGTTGTTTGCATTGCAAAATTCAAACTATCAGTAATATCTAGTCCTATCTCTGCTATCCAAGCTTGTGATGATGTGCCTGGATTTTCAGAATTATCTTGTTTCTCATTAATTTCTAATTTTTCGCTTGAAAAAATATTCTTTGCAGATTCAGAACTTCCAATCAAAGCCGGATATAGAGATAATTGCAATCTTTCACTGATACCGTCTGCTCCATATAATTGTGAGATAAAAGCTCTATTAATTAAATTGGCAGAATTACCACCTATTAGTCCAATAATTTGTGATCTTGTATAATTTGGCGTGCTCCTTAATTGAATCATCTGATTCTCATCTTCGAATGATAATTGATCTAAAAATCCTTTATATGAGGCTTCTATTTTAATAAATCTTGTATTGCCGATGCCAAAAGCATTAAAACTATTAGTATTATCGAGTACATTTAAATCTTCTGAAATATTAATTTCCCTGTTATTTTGACTTATTGGAATAATGGTATCAGGAACTTTGCTCGTTAAAGAAAAATCCAAATAAGGAGTTATTCCATTCCTAGAGGCGAAAAGAACATAATTATCTTGATTTTTATCTAATTTAAATGGGGTAGTATAAAGGTTAACTTTACCTTTCTCTATATCAACTAATCCTCGAGCATTTAAATTATTTTTTATATTCCCATTTAAATTCACATCAATTCTTGTATCTAGATAAGCTTTCAAGATAGTTCCATATTCAACTCTAAAATCTGGACCAAGTTTCACATATAAATTATTAAAACTAATATTTCCTAGAAATTTTGGCAAATTTTCTTCAAAAAGATTTCTATTTAATATTGATTCATTAGATATTATTTCAATTTCTTTATCTCTTGACCAATAAAGTTCAGGCCAAGATTTATTTTTTAAATTTTTATTATTTTTTTTGGAATTATTCTTATCGTTTACATTAACAGTTTTAAAATTAATAAAACCATTTCTCAATCCGACTTGCCCAGAAATAAATGGACGAGAAATTGATCCTTTAATAAAAATATTCGAGTCAAATTCAAAGTCAATATTATTACCAATTAATTGAAATTTATCAGAAATAAAGTTTATTGACTTATCATTATTATCTAATTGTTCATAAAAAGGTAAAGAACCATTTAAAGAAATCTTACCAATTTCATTACTTAAAGCATTAAAGGTCTTAATTTCAATCTGATCAAAATCAAAGATGAACGTTGCATCAATATTATTTAAATTATTTTTTAATATCTCTACCTCTCCATTCTTAATAAATAAAAATCCATTTGCTATTGGTTTTTCTAATCCTCCTTTGATTAGCATCCTGAGATTAGCATCGCCATTTTTAAAAATAAAATTTTTATTAGATAAATTGCCAATTAATTGAAGAAATCTTTGGTTACCTTTTAATTTTAAATCTATCTGATTTTTTTTATTGATAGGTATATTTCCTATTAGATTTATAGTCTCCGCTGAATTATCTAGCCATAAAGACATATCAACATTAAGTAGTGAATCTTTAAAACTTATAAAAGTTTTATCGAGCATTATATTGAAATTATTTATTGAAGTTTGATTAGAAGAAATAGCACTAAAAAAATTCTGTTCTGTTAAGTTATACACAAGTTCTAGATCTAAATTCCCTTTAAAATCTTTAGGTTTATTAAAAAATAAATTTGCAAGATTTAATGGTAAGTTAGAAATCTTTAACAGTCCATTATTACGAAGCAAACCACCATTAAGATTCATTGAGAAATTATTTTTTTTAGAATTAATTGGATTATTTTTCTCTCTTAGATATCCATTTAAATTACTTTTAATTTTATAATTATTTATATTATTTCCATAAATATCAACTGAAGAATTATATCGACCTTCAAATTTCTCAAGAAAATTATTAATCCTTTTTTTATTAATTGGGATAATATTAGAGGTTATGGAATTTTTTAAATAATTAAGTTGTTCATCTAATGTTTTTTGATTACTTGAAATTTCTATTGATTTGAGATCCTTTGAACTTCCATCAGATAAAGTTTTATTTTTGTTAAAGTCGAAAATATCTAATAAGGTTAATGCAGTCCAATCAGCACTTATATTTATAAAATCAATCGAAATAAATTGTTTGCTTTTAGATTTATAAATTAAGTCAATCATCCCTCCATCAATAGGAAATAATGAAGAATTAAGATTTAAACTATTTTCTTTAAATGAGAAATCAAATAGTGAATTAGCTAGTTTAATGTTTTTATATTTCCCTAAACTTAAAGAAAATCTTCCATTAAAAGTTGATTCCTCTGAGTCAATTATGCCTGATCCATTAATAGTTCCATCAACTCTATCAAAATCATTATTTTGTATTGATAATTCTAATTCATTAATAGGGAAATTATTAGCAGTCCATTTATATGCATTATTATTTCTAGTTATATTAAAATTTCCTTTATTAGAATCAAATAATCTACTAAATTCTAGATTTTGCAATTTTAAACTTGAATCTACTTTGATTGATAAAAAAGAAGGTATAGGAGAATATTTATTATTCATTGTTAATAAATAACCTTTAGTTTGATTTATTATTTTTCCATTCCATGTTTCCCTGATCCTTATCCCCTTATAATGTGGATAATCTATATTAAAGTTGATTGCAGTTTTTAAATCATTTAGTTTGCCAGTTACTTTACCATTTGCAGTAATAAAACCCCTTATTCCATTATTTCTAAATATATTTAAATTAGATAACTGAGTCCTGTTTAATTCAAAATTTGTATCTAAATTTCCAAAGTTTAGTCGATTTTTCTCAAAACTATAAGGAATATTTCCTAAAAATTTTATTTCTGGATTAGTACTATTTCTATAACCTAATTCACCATCAATTTTAATATTATTAGTATCATTTTTAAAAGGTATATTTAATTTTATATTAGAGTTTAGAGTCCCATAATTTAGTTCATCAATATTAGTTAATAATTTATCTTTTTTACATTTTAGGCCTAAATATGGTAACTTTATATTTTTATTAAAATTATTTGAATAGAAATTAAGATCGTATAAAGATAATTTACCTTTACATAATTTTTTATCTGCAGAGCTATAAAATGAGAGATTTGATTTCAAAAATCCATTTTTAAGATTTACTCTTGTGTTCAAAAAATCATAACTAAAATCACTCACATCAACCCCTTTTGATATTATTTTGAACTTTATAAATTCATCATTAAATTTCTTATTAAATTTAAAATTTATAATACCTTTATTTTTTAAATACGTACTCATTGATCCAATTAATTGATTTTCATAAGACCTATAAACTAAATTTCCTTTTATTTTTGACTCAATACCTAGATCATAAATTTGTATATTTGATTTATTTCTTAAATTAAAATAAAACTCATAATTAAATTTTCTTTTAGTTTTAATTTTTTGTTCAAAATTAATCTTCCTCATTTTATTAAAATCTTTTTTTAGATTAATATCTAACTTTCGAGCATCTATATTAAAAATCAATCTCCTACCTATGAGTGATCTAAGAGGCATAAATCTCACTGTGATGTTATTTGCTTCAATCTTTGATCCATTTATTTCATTACCAATGATTTTTGAATTATCTAATGAAAAGCCTAAGAAACTTAAACCAGCAAAATTTCCTAACTCAACTTTTTTATTTAAGTTGAAACCTAATTGTTTTTCTAAAATATTTTTTTTCGAATAATAAATATTTTCTGATATTTCTTCTATTCCATTGAAAAAAGCAAACCCTACAGCAAATACTGCAGAAACAGTAAATAATTTTTTTATTCTAGAAGATTCATCCTTTTTCAAAATAGAATCCTAAAATAGAGTAGGCTATCAAAATATAAGAAATTAAAAGGGTTAAGGCCAGTAAATGTCTTTTTTTGAACTATTAGAATCTACTCCCAAGATATTTGGTGTAATAGGAATTATACTTTTTTTTATTACCCTCATCACATTTTTTTTTAATTTTAAAATAAAATTTCGTTTAACTGGAGCAACAATTTTTTCATTTTTATTATCAATATTTAGTTGGGCGTTTTTGCAGAGCTATATTGAAAACGTTAAAGTTGATGGCGCTGTTTATGCTCCAATAGTGTATGACAATGGTACTAATTTAATAATAGCCAAAGCTGATAAAGACTTCCAACAAATTTCAGTTAAACCAACACTAGAGCAGATTTCATTAAATCTAAAAAGAGGGAGTAGATCTGGTCAGATGGTAAAAATAAGAATTAGGAGTCTAGAAAAGATTTCTGAAGATATTAGCAAGCCTATTATTCTCGGAGAAGTTGAAAAAAGTTTTTTAATGCAATCAAATACTAATGAATAACAACAACGACTTGGACATTCTTCCTTTAAATTTTAGACATGAGAAAGAATTTTTAAAAAATAACAACTTACATGATTGGAAAAGTATTCATAAATTAAATGATCAACAAATCAATCACCTTCTTCAAATGAAATCATTATGTACTGAAAGTAGATTAAAAAAAATAAGAGCAATTGCTCTATTTATAATCGAGTTAAAATTAACACCTAATCAAGCTTCTCTACTTTTGCATGCAGGTATAGGATCTTTAAAAACCCTATCAACATTAAATCCTTATTCATTAAAACAAAAAATAGGTAGACTCGAAAGAAGAATGGGAGTTAGGACCCAATCAGATGTAAATCAAAAATTATTAAAAAAATGGATAAAAATGTCAAAAGATCTAATCTAGTTTTTTTGTCAAAGAATTTTTTTATTGTAGAATTAATACAAAGAATTAAAAATATGGTTAAAAATTCACTTTATCTCTTATTTTTTTTATTTCTTGGTGTGAATGTTATTCATGCTCAATCAAATCTTTTGGAAAGTGTTAAAAAAAATCCAAAAAACGCAATAGAAATTTGTAATAAATTTAAAGAGTTAAATAAAAGAGGAATATCAGCTAGCTCCGATGAAGCAGTAAATTACGTTTCAAAGAAAAATAATTTAAGTCCCATTAACGCAGAAATCCTTTCTATCTATGTAATCGGTATACATTGTCCTAATGTGATTTAATTTCAGATGATTTCTGCTAAATATTTTGATTCTCATTTAAAGTTATCTGATGGTATTAAGCTGATCTCAAGAATTTGGCTTCCGGAGGTAGAGGGCCCATGGCCGGCTTTACTAATGAGACAGCCCTATGGAAGAGAAATAGCTTCAACGATTACATATGCTCACCCAACCTGGTGGACATCTAAAGGATATATGGTCGTTATTCAAGACGTTAGAGGTCAAGGAGATTCAGAAGGAATCTTTAGAGGTTTTTACCAAGAAGCAAATGACACCTCTGAGACACATGAATGGGTAAGATCATTAAAAGAATGTAATGGCAAATTAGGTTTATATGGATTCTCTTATCAGGGTTTAACACAACTTACAGGAAATGATCATACAAAACCTCCTGATTGTTTATCACCTGCAATGACTGGTCTGGATATTAAAGATCATTGGTGTTCGGATGGTGGCGCTTTCTGGTGGAATAATAATATTACTTGGGGTTTGCAAATTGCAGCACTAAAAATGAAACGCTTGAAGAATAAAGAGGGATGGATATCAATAAAATCAGCACTTGAGAATCAAACACATTTATTGAATGGCTTGGAATTAATACAGAAATTTGATCCTGATAATTTTATTATTAAATGGATGAAGATTCTTGATGATGAAGCAGATTTTGAAAAGATTAAGGTTGTTGATTCTTGGTTAAAGAAACCAATGCTTATTATTGGTGGGATTTGGGATCCTCATTTGCGTGGTGCTTTAGATCTTTACAAAAAATCAAAAAATATTGGTGGAGATCCTGAAATTATTATTGGGAACTCATCACATCTTAATTGGTGGAAAGATTCACAAACTACTCTTTTGAATTTCTTTGAAAAACATTTAAAAGATAATGACCCAATAAAAAAAATATCCACAAAAAATAAAATAATATGGAACATTTCTCTTAAAAGATGGGAAAGTATTGAACAGCTCCCATTAAATTATGAGTTTGGATTAGAAAGTGATGGTAATGCTAATTTTGAAATAAAAGATGGTAGTTTATCAATCAATTCAAAGAGTTCTGGATTCGTTTCAATTGTTCATGATCCTTGGCGTCCCGTTCAATCAGATGGAGGACATCTTGGACAGAATCCAGGCTTATTTGATAGAAGTAAATTAGATAACAGATTAGATATAGCAGTTTTCCAAACACATTATCTTAAAGAGAATATACATTTATCAGGCATTCCTTCCTTACACACTGCAGTTACAACTGATCAAGAAAGTTTTGACATATGTGTGGCATTATCACTAATTAATGAAAAAGATGAAATAATAAATCAATTTACAACTGGATGTTTAAGGATTAAAACAGCCATTAAGGATGTTGAAAAGGATTATGTAATCAATTTACATCCAACAAATATTTCTATTACAAAAGGGAGTAAATTACGTTTATCACTATCAGCATCTGCATGGCCAGCTATTGGAGTAAATCCTGGGCACAATAAAGTTAGATGCGGGAATACAAGTATTGATCATAAAATTACTACTTTAAATTTCAATCTAAAAAAATCAATTATGAAAATCAATCCATTTTTTAAATAATTCTCATAAAAATACTAGAAAATTTGATAAGCTTAATCCTTAAGAACAACCAGTCATGACAAACACATTACAAACAGACTGGATTAAATCAGAAGCCTTCAACCTTGAAAATTGTTGCAATGATAATCCATTAAATATTTTAGGTCCACATAAAAATGAAAATTCATGGGTTATTAGGGTATGGATGCCAGAGGCAGATAAAGTAAGCATCTTATTTAAAGATAAAGAATTTAAAACCACAAATCCAAATCATAAATGGCTTTTTGAAACATCTATTCCAGAAGATCCTCAAACTAATTACAGAATAAACGTTTTAAGAGGAGGAATTAATCATACACAATTTGATCCTTGGGCTTTTACCGATGAATGGATGGGTGAGGTAGATAGGCATCTTTTTGCAGAAGGGAATCATCATCACATTTGGAAAAAGATGGGAGCACATATCACCGAAATAGATGGGAATAGGGGAGTCATGTTTTGTATTTGGGCCCCAAATGCAAAAACTATTTCAATTATTAGCGACTTGAATTCATGGGACGGAAGACATCATCCTATGCAAAAAAGATTAGGTGGAATTTGGGAGTTGTTTATACCTCTTATGAATGAAGGGGATATATATAAATATGAAATACGAACTCAAGAAGGTCATATTTACGAGAAATCAGATCCATATGGTTTTTTACACGAAGTTAGGCCTCAAAATGGATCAATAATTTCAAAGTTAAATGATTTTGATTGGAATGATAAAAAATGGATAAAAGATAGAGATACTAATGACCAATTAAACAAACCAATATCAGTTTATGAGATGCATCTTGGTAGTTGGATGCATGAATCAAATGAAAATTTATTTATTGAAAAGGATGGGACTGAGAGGAAACCAATTCCTGCAGCTGATCTAAAACCTGGAACAAGATTATTAACTTATCCTGAATTAACTAAAAAACTTATTCCTTATGTTAAGGAAAGAGGTTTTACTCATATTGAGTTAATGCCAATCTCAGAGCATCCCTTTGATGGTTCATGGGGTTATCAGGTGACTGGTTGGTATGCTCCAACAAGTAGATATGGAACGCCTAATGAGTTTAAAGAATTTATAAACAAATGTCATGAAGAAGGGATTGGAATAATACTCGACTGGGTTCCAGGACATTTCCCAAAAGATAAGCATGGACTAGCTTTTTTTGATGGCTGTCATCTTTATGAACATGCTGATCCAAAGATAGGTGAACATAAGGAATGGGGGACTTTAATTTTTAATTACAGCCGTAATGAGGTTAGAAATTTCCTAGTTGCAAATCTTGTTTACTGGTTTGAAGAATTCCATATTGATGGGATAAGAGTTGATGCTGTCGCATCTATGTTATATAGAGATTATCTTCGCCCTGATGGAGAGTGGATCGCTAATGAACACGGTGGTAATGAGAATATTGAGGCAGTCAAATTCCTTCAACAAGCTAATCATGTCTTATTTCAACATTTTCCAGGGGCTCTCTCAATTGCTGAAGAGTCAACTACTTGGCCAATGGTTACCAAACCAACGGACATTGGAGGACTTGGATTTAACTTAAAATGGAATATGGGTTGGATGCATGATATGCTTGACTATTTTGAAATTGATCCTTGGTTCAGGCAATTTCATCAAAATAGTGTGACCTTTTCAATTACTTATAATTACACAGAAAATTTTATGCTCGCTTTAAGTCATGATGAGGTAGTTCATGGGAAGAGTCATTTACTTCACAAGATGCCTGGTGACGACTGGAAAAAATATGCAAACACAAGGGCTTTATTAACTTATATGTGGACACATCCCGGCAAAAAAACAATTTTTATGGGAATGGAATTCGGCCAGAGATCGGAATGGAACGTTTGGGACGACCTTCAATGGGAGTTGTTAAACTTCCAACCTCATTTAGGTATAAGAAATTTAGTTGATGATCTTAATAGCCTTTATAAATCTGAACCAGCTCTTTGGAAAAATGACTTTGATCCTTATGGATTTCAGTGGATAGATTGTGATGATCGATCTAATTCTGTTATAAGTTTTATGAGAAGGGAGACAAATACAAATGAGTGGTTAGTAATCGTAGCTAATTTCACTCCTAATTTACATGAAACATACAAAATTGGAGTGCCTTTAAAAGGTTTCTATAAAGAGATTTTCAATTCCGATGGATCCCGTTATGGTGGAAGTAATAAAGGGAATATGGGTGGAAAACTTGCGATTGATTTTAATATACATAATTATGAAAATGCACTAGATCTTACATTGCCTCCTCTAAGCGTAAGTATCTTTAAATATTCACCTAATAAATCAGAATGATTTTTAATAGTATTTATTTATTTATATTTAAGGTGATTTTGATCATCTCTCCGTTGTAGTATTTTTAAGTTAAAGATTTTTATTTACTTAAAAACATTATTAATAATGCAAATGGGAAAAGATGCACCGTTACTGCTAAGAACCGCACTAGGAGAAAAAGTTGAAAGGCCTCCTGTTTGGATGATGCGTCAAGCTGGACGTTATATGAAAATATATAGAGATTTAAGGGATAAGTATCCAAGCTTTAGAGAAAGATCTGAAAATCCAGAATTGTCATATGAGATATCTATGCAACCATTTCATGCCTTCAAGCCTGATGGCGTAATTCTTTTCTCTGATATTCTTACACCTCTTCCAGGTATGGGGATAAATTTTGAGATTGTGGAAAGCAAAGGGCCATTAATTGAGAATCCCATAAGAACTTTTGATCAAGTAAAAAACTTGAAAAAATTAATTCCAAGCGAAAGTTTAAGTTTTGTTGGAGATGTACTTACTTCTCTAAGAAAAGACATTGAAAATAAATCTACTCTTCTTGGTTTTGTAGGTGCTCCATGGACACTCGCTGCATATGTAGTTGAAGGGAAAAGTAGTAAAAATTATTCCATTATAAAATCGATGGCTTTCAGAGAACCTGATTTACTTCACAATCTTCTTGATCATTTTGCAGAATCTATAGGTGAATATTTAAAGTATCAAGTAGAATCTGGAGCTCAAATTGTTCAAATATTTGATTCTTGGGCAGGTCAACTAAGCCCTCAAGATTATGATATTTTTGCTGGCCCTTACCAGAAGAAGGTTATTGATATAGTAAAAAAAGAATACCCAGATACACCCATAATTTTATATATATCAGGTAGCGCAGGAGTAATTGAAAGGATGGCAAGAACAGGAGTTGATATTATTTCTTTGGATTGGACAGTAGACATAGGAGATGCTTCTGAGAGGATTCCTAATAATATTGGTATTCAAGGGAATATAGATCCTGGGATACTTTTTGGTAATGCGGATTCCATTAAAAATAGAATAGATGAAACCTTTTCAAAAGCTAGTGGTAGAAAATATATTCTTAATTTGGGACATGGAATTTTACCTGGAACTCCTGAAGAAAATGCAAAAATCTTTTTTGAATATGGAAAATCTCTACATTATTAAATCATTTTGGTAAATAAAAATCTATTAATTACTGGATCAAATGGCTGTGTCGGTCAATATCTAATAGATTGGTTTTTAAAAAATTCTAATTATAGACTACTACTTATGGTAAGAGATCCAAATAAATTGTCTGTCTCAATAAGAAATAATGAGAGAATTAATTTATTAGCTTGTGATATAAGAGATTGCAAAAAATTTAAAAAAGAATTAAGAGAAATTAATTTTTTAATTCATACAGCTACAGCTTGGGGTGATCCTAAAAGAGCATATGAAGTTAATGTAGTCGCATTTGAGGAACTACTTGGATTACTTAAAAAAAATATTTTAGAAAAAATAATTTACTTTTCAACTGCCAGCATATTAAATGAAAAAACTGAAATAATGCGTGAATCATTAATCTATGGAACAGAATATATTCAAACAAAATATCAGTGTTATGAAAATCTTAGAAAAAGTTCATTTGCAAAAAAAACATGCGTAGTATTCCCTACATTGGTATTTGGTGGAACTCTGAAAGAAAATAGTAGGTATCCAGTAAGTTATTTAACAGAGGGACTCAGTAAAGCAAAAAATTGGTTATGGATAGCAAGATTTTTAAAAATTGATGCAAAATTCCATTTTATACATGCTAAAGATATCGCACAAATATGCGGATTCTTAATCAAAACTAATGATAAAAAAGATTATGGATTTAAGAAATATGTTCTAGGTCAAAAATTCATAACTATTGATGAAGCTATCCTCACTCTTTTAAATAATTATGGAATCAAAAGATATTTTGCTCTAAAAATTAACAAGGCAATTATAAAATTTTTATTAAAAGTATTGCCTATTCAAACTACAAATTGGGATAACTTCAGTATCAATAAATATAATTTCAATCACAAACCCATTGCAAATCCTGAAACCTTTGGTCTAAAGAGCTATGCAAAATCGCTAAAAGATATACTTAAGTTAGCAAAGTTACCAAGATGTAATATCAATTAAAATTCTCTCGGAATGGTCACTAAAATCTAGTAAGATGTATAAAAAGTAAATTCAAATTATGTTACGTTCATTTTTTGCAGGATTTTTTGCAATACTTCTTTCCTTAGGTTTGGGAATCTCTTCAGTATCAGCTGCAACTGTTGAAGTAAAACTCGGAACTGATGCCGGTATGTTAGCTTTCGAACCAAGTACTGTTAATATCAGTGCAGGTGATTCAGTCAAATTCGTTAACAATAAACTTGCTCCACACAATGCAGTTTTTGATGGACATGAAGAATTAAGTCATGCCGATTTAGCTTTCGCTCCTGGAGAATCTTGGGAAACAACTTTTGACACTGCAGGTACCTACGAATTCTATTGTGAACCACATAGAGGAGCTGGAATGGTTGGTAAGGTAATAGTTGATTAAAACTTTATTTAATTAATTAAGATTATTAAATTTAAATAATCTTACACAATTTCAAATTTAATAATTTTCATGAATATAGTTTCAAGTGAATTTTCAAAAATTGCTTGGAACTATTTTCTTTTAGCAAAAAAAATTGCACATCAGAATTTCCATCAAAATATTGATTCCGAGCATATATTTTTACCAATCATTAATAATGATAAATCTGTAAAAAAGATACTTGAACTAAACGAATTAAATTTAACAGAATTAGAAGAAATTATCTTAAAGAGGATAAGACTTAAAGGACAAATGAGAAATAAGCAAGATACTCTTTTTATTGGTGATACCCTTCATAAAGTCTTTCTAAAGGCTAATGAAATTAAAATCAACTCTGGAGAAGTAGTGATATCAACAGAGCATATCCTACTAGGATTAATTTATGATAAGAATATTGGATATCTTATTTTAAACAAAAAAAAGATTCCAGAATTTCGCGAATTTCTTCACAAGATGAATAAAAATAACTCAATCGAGCCGGAATTAGATCAAAAAAATGATTCATTGGAAAAGTTTGGTGTTGATCTTACAAAATCTGCTAGAGATGGAGTTTTAGACCCTGTCATTGGTAGGGATGAAGAAATTAGAAGAACAATACAAATTCTTAGTCGTAGAACAAAAAATAATCCTGTTTTAATAGGCGACCCGGGAGTAGGGAAGACCGCGATAGTAGAAGGATTAGCCCAAAGAATTATTAATGGTGATGTCCCTTCCTCGTTATATAATCGTCAATTAATATCATTAGATATGGGTTCTCTACTAGCAGGTGCTAAATATAGAGGAGAATTTGAAGAAAGATTAAAAGATGTTTTAAAAAGTATAAAGGCTTCTGCAGGTAAGATAATTTTATTTATTGATGAAATTCACACAGTTGTTGGAGCTGGAGCGAGTGGAGGATCTATGGATGCTAGCAATCTCTTAAAGCCTATGCTTGCTAGAGGTGAGTTAAGGTGTATCGGAGCTACAACAATTACTGAACACAAGCAAAATATTGAAAAAGATCCTGCACTAGAAAGAAGATTTCAGAAAATTAAAATTAATGCTCCTTCTGTTGATGATACTATTTCTATTTTGAGAGGCCTTAGAGAAAAATATGAGGTTCATCATGGTGTAAGGATATCAGATAATGCATTAGTAGCAGCTGCCAATCTTAGTGAAAGATATATTAATGACCGTTTCCTTCCTGACAAAGCAATTGACTTAATAGATGAAGCAGCTTCAAGATTAAATATTGTCATAACTTCTAAACCTGAAGAAATTGACGAAATTGACAGAAAAGTTTTAAAGCTTGAAATGGAAAATTTATCTTTAAAAAGAGAAACAGATTTTTCATCATTGGAAAGGTTAACTAAGATTACTGATGAGCTAAAAAGTTTAAAAGAAAAACAAAATGATTTAAATCATCAATGGAAAAAAGAGAAAGCAGATATTGATGAAATTAGCAACATAAAAGAAGAAATTGAGTCAACTCAATTGCAAATTGAACAAGCTAAAAGAAATTTTGATCTTAATAAGGCGGCAGAATTAGAATTTGGAACGTTAAACGAATTACAAAATAAATTAGATATTAAAAGTAAAGATTTAAAAAATGATTACAAGAATGGCAATAAAAGTCTTTTGAGACAAGAAGTTAATTTTAGTGATATTGCCGAAGTTGTTTCTAAATGGACTTCAATACCGGTTAATGATTTAAATCAATCTGAGAAAGAAAAACTCTTAAAACTTGAAACAAGTCTCAAAGAAAAAATAATAGGCCAAGAAATAGCTATTAATACCGTTGCAGATTCTATTAAAAGATCAAGAACAGGTCTTAATGATCCAAATAAACCGATAGCAAGTTTTCTTTTCTTAGGTCCTACTGGAGTTGGAAAAACTGAGTTAAGCAAAGTTACTGCAAATACAATTTTTGATTCATCCTCTTCAATTATAAGGATAGATATGTCTGAATATATGGAAAAACATTCAGTTAGCAAAATCATAGGTGCACCTCCAGGATATCTAGGTTTTGAATCTGGAGGACAGTTAACAGAGGCAGTACTTAAAAACCCATATTCACTAATACTTCTTGATGAAATTGAAAAAGCTCATAAAGATATATTAGACATACTTTTACAAGTCCTTGATGATGGAATTATTACAGATGGACAGGGACGAACAGTTAGTTTTAAAAACTCGATTATTGTTCTAACAAGTAATCTTGGAAGTCAATCTATAAATGATTTATCAATAAGGAATGAAAATCAAAATGAAATTAAAAAAGTAATTGACGCAGAACTTAAGAAATTTTTTAAGCCTGAGTTCTTAAATAGATTGGATGAGATTGTAATTTTTAATAATCTCAACAAAGAAGAATTGGCAAAAGTTGCAAAAATTGAATTTAAAGAATTAGAAAAAAGAGTCAATAAAAAAAATTTAAAATTAAGAATAACCGATGAAGCTATTAACATTCTCGTTGATAGAAGTTTTGATCATATTTACGGAGCAAGACCTCTAAAAAGAATAATAAAAAAAGAAATTGAAACAAAAATTGCAAATAATATTTTAAATAATCATTATTTAAAGAACAATCTTATTGAGATCTTTTTTGAAGAAGGTAATCTCATAATAAATTAATCATACTTAAGATTTAATTGCCGACATACCAACTTGGTAAACTTTCAAAACAAGCATTATTATATTCATTTTCTCTAGACTCAGTTTTATAGCAGCAAGTTCTTCCATTATCTTTAGTTCTTAAAAAATCATTTGCCCACTGCCAAATCAGTTGAGAGGAGAACTCCATTCCTACGTTATCCATAATTCTTAAATCTAATGCCTTTAATTCATTAAGTTTTTGCCAATATGTTAGTAAGGGATCATCCTTATTAATTAAAAATGTATGATCAAATTGGTCTTTTAATTTCTTTTCAAGAGGTTTTAAACTTGAAAAATCTACAACAAAACCATTTATATCTAAGTTTTTTGCGATAAACCAGAAAGTGAATGACCTTGAATATCCATGCACAAATTTGCAGTGTCCAGAATGTTGCCATTGTCTATGAGAGCATGGGAAATTATGATAACTTTTACTGCAAGAAAATTTTGAAGAATGAATAGGCATTACTTTATAATTAGATGAAATTAATTAGGACAAAATAGTCAAGACTTAAACAATTTAAACATAATGACTTATAAAAAAGATTTCGCATTAAATGATCTTAAATTTGATAAAGATGGATTAATTACTGCCATTGCGCAAGATTGGTTAGACGGATCAATTCTAATGCTTGCATGGATGAATAAAGAATCGCTTAAAAAAACTATTGAAACGAATGAAGTGCATTATTGGAGCAGATCAAGATCTGAACTATGGAGAAAGGGAGCAACAAGTGGGAACACTCAACTCTTAAAAGAAATTAGATTTGATTGCGATAGTGACTCTTTGATTATTTCTATAGAGCAAAATGGAGAGGGTGCTTGTCATACAGGAGAGAAAAGTTGTTTTTTTAATCAAATAAGTAGTACTTCAGAAGGGTTTAAAAAGAAAAAAAAATCTTTACCATTATCAAATGAATGTTCAGAGTTATTTAATACTCTTTATGAGAGATCATTATTTCCAAAAGAGAATAGTTATACAAATCAATTGTTAACAAAAGGTAGTAATACAATACTTAAAAAGATGGGAGAAGAAACAGCTGAATTTGTTATGGCATGCATGAAAAATGATAAGAATGAAATTTCTAATGAAGCTGCTGATATTATTTATCATCTTCAAGTAGCTCTCCTTCACAGGGGTGTTGATTGGAGGGACGTTCTTGAAGTTTTAGAATCCAGAAGAAAATAAGAGTTTATAAAATTAAAAAAAAAAAATTCTTCAATTAATAATTTATTAATTAATTATTAATTAATTATTACATGTATAGCATATTATCAATTTGACCTTAAGTTAAAAGTACTAACCTTAAGGTATAAATCTTGAGTTCATTAAGCGATTTTCTAGGTGAAATTGGACGCCATCAACTTTTGACCCCAGAGAAAGAACTTACGATGGGAAGAAAAGTTCAGGAGATGGTTGTTTTAATTAATAGATGTCAATCTGCTGGAGGTAAGGGACCTGCCTGTGAATATTCTGAATGTGAGAAAAAGACTATAAGAGTTGGTGAAAAAGCAAAAAATGCAATGATAACAGCTAATTTAAGACTTGTTGTAAATCTTGCCAAACGTTATCAAGGTAAAGGGCTTGAATTATTAGATCTAATTCAAGAAGGTACTCTTGGATTAACAAGGGCAGTTGAGAAATATGACCCATCAAGAGGTCATAGATTTTCTACGTATGCTTACTGGTGGATTAGACAAGGATTAAATAGGGCCTTATCAACTCAAAGCAGGACTATTAGAATTCCAGTTAACATTAATGAAAAATTAACAAAATTAAGATCAGCGAAATCTAAGTTGATGCAAAGTAAAGGTATACCCCCCACAAGTTTAGAGTTGGCAGAAGAAATGAAAATCACTAAAGAGGAAGTAGATGAGTTATTATCATGCGAGCTAAGAAGTATAACTATTAGTCTTCAAGGTACTGTTAAATCTAAATCAGACCCCTCAGAATTAGTCGATATATTACCAAGTGAACAGACACCTCCTATGGAATTAGCAGAGTTAGCTGAGAGGACAGCTTCTGCATGGAAATTATTAGATAAAGCAAACTTAACAGAAAAAGAAAGAAAGATTGTTAGCCTAAGGTTTGGATTAGATGGTTCAAATGAATGGAGAACTCTTGCCGAAGTTGCAAGACATATGAATTGTAGTAGAGAGTATTGCAGGCAAGTTGTACAAAGGGCATTAAGAAAACTTAGAAAAGCAGGCATCCAAAATGGTTTAGTTGATAGTTTAAGTTAATAAAAATGACAAGCATATTCTTTATCCAATGATAAATAATTCATATAAATCGAATCAAAAGATATATGAAGCTGAAGTCATTGAAAGTTCTACTATAGATTCAAATATTATTCTCAAGATCCTTATAAAAGCTGGTAGATCAATCGCTAAACCAGCATTAGAGGTATTAGAGATGGCAATCGACCCATTAACACCAACAAATGTTCGTATATCTTTAATAGCTGCCTTGGCCTATCTAATAATGCCTTTAGATTTGTTCCCTGACTTTATGCCAGTAGTTGGTTTTAGCGATGACTTTGTAGCTTTAACAGCTGTCTTGAGTATTTGGAATAAATATATGACTCCTGCAATAAGAATTAGAGCTCAAGA
>CACNYU010000012.1 GCA_902624785.1 uncultured Prochlorococcus sp. | reverse complement strand
AAATTTTTCTTAGGAAAAAAATCGATTCACTCTTCAAAAAAATTTGTACTAATTGAAAATGCTCACTTATTAAATGAGTCCGCATCAAACTGCTTATTAAAAACTTTAGAAGAGCCAACAAATGGAGTGTTTATTTTATTAACCTCAAGTTTAAATTTATTAATAGATACAATTATTTCAAGATGTCAAATCATAAAATTTAAGCCATATTCAAACCAAGAATTAAAGCAATTAATTGAGCAATCGAAACATAAAACTGCGGATGTTTTATCAGATAGTGAGGTTTTAGAAAACTTGATTTTTATATCTAATGGATCTCCAGGAGTGCTATTAGATAATTTAGAAACTTGGAATCAAATACCTGAAGAAATAAAATATGAAATTAAATTTCCACTGAAAAATTATCAAAACATACTTTTTTTAGCTGAAAACATCTCAAGTCATCTAAATTTGCACCAACAAGAATTACTCTTAAATTACATGCAAAGAAATTGGTGGAAAAAGACAAAAGATAAAAAAATGGCAGAAACACTAGAAAGTATCAAAAATAATATCAAATCCAATATCCAACCAAGAATATCTTGGGAAGTAGGCTTATTAAAGGTAAAACTTGATAATTTATAGAGCTATGTATTAATTAAATTTGATTCTCTTGAATTGATAAATTCATCTTTCTCAACATCCACTTTATTACCTGTAGGAAGTTCTAAACAATATCCAGCTCCATAAACAGTTTTAATATACTGCGGTTTCCTTGGATCTGGTTCTAGTTTTGTTCTTAAGTGCCTAACGTGAACCCTTATAGTTTCAATATCATCATCTGGTTCATATCCCCAAACTTCTTTAAGAATTAATGAAGGCGAGACAGTTTGACCATGTCTTTGTAGTAAGCAGTGTAATAGTTCAAATTCTAAATGAGTAAGTCTGACTGGAGAATTGAACCAAATTACTTCAAACCTTTCTGGCACGAGTGTCAATGGACCGTAATTAAGTATTTCTTGTTGATTTGTAGAATTTAATGCAGCTCTATTAGTTCTTCTGAGTAAAGCTTTAATACGCACATGAAGTTCTTCAAGATCGAATGGTTTCGTAATGTAATCATCAGCTCCTGAATTAAAACCAGTGACCTTATCTTTTAACCCACCCAGAGCTGTGATCATTAATATAGGAATTGAAGATGTTCGATCATCTCTTCTCAATCGTTGGCATAAAGTAAGTCCATCAACATTTGGAAGCATTAAATCCAACAATATGATATCTGGAGAATATTGCAAAGCTAAAGCTTGACCTTTAATTCCATCATCAGATTTTAAAACATCAAAACCAGAATGTTCAAGATGACCTGCAACTAAATCTCGCATATCGCGATCGTCTTCAATTAAGAGGATGGTAGTTTTCATATTGATTACAAAAATAAAATTTTTAATATTCTCTCAATAATTTTTATTTATTGCAGATAATGCTTAAAAACCACTTAAGTAAAAGAAACTTATAAAACTCAATGATAGCAATGAATCTTCTACGATTACAGTGATTAGAACCTAAGGAAATTTTATAAATTCTTCCATTTTTTTTAACTTTTGCTTAATAATTTACAATATTTTTTTTAAATTCCACCTCTTCATAAGGCTATAAATAACTTTAATAGATGAGCAATTACTAAATTACTTAACAAACAAAACATATATCTATTGTTTAAGAAAAATAAATTTGATCACTTTTATAAATAAAAGATTTATCTTATGAAGATATAAATTAAAGAAACATGGCTAAGAAACAAATTAATTACTCAGATTTATCCAGTAAAGAACTTGAGATATTAAAAAGCATATATGTAGATTTAAAAGTTAAAAGCATGAATATTGATGATTTAAAAGCTTTTGTTATTGAACATATTTCTCTTCAAATAAATAATACTATTGGAAATGATGAAGAATTAGAAGCTTGGCAAGAGATGGAAGAATTCTTTAAAGATGAATTCGAAAATACGATAAAAGATATACAAATCAAGATGCATGGAAAAAATCATGAACGCACTAATATAGATATTGAAGGTTCAAATCTTGTAATTGAAGACAAAGTAGAAGATAAAAAAATTGATATGTGGGAAGACTAGAGAAATTTATACTTTTCAAAAAAAAAAGACCCTTAAAGGGTCTCTGTAAAGTTAACATTTTAAGTGTTTCCTTGTTTCCACTAAAATGTTAATTTTCTCCTACACACAAAATTATCCTAACCTAATAAATTTGTTATTGCGAATAATTAATGTTTACCTATTTCAACTGTCACATGTGACAATTAATAAATTTTAAGACTATCGAAGAGTTATATGTATATGTCTTTATCTGCTGAAATATAGATAAAAGCAAGAAAGAAAAATTAATCTAAGATAATTTTGTAAAAATCTTAGATTAAAAGTTCTAATTTCTTTTAGAATTTGTACATCTTGGGCTGTAAAAGTTATTTTAAATTAAATTCATTAACAAGAATCTCTTTTATTAAGTTTAAATCTGAAGTGAATGGGCCTTGAATATCAGACTCTCCAGAATCTAGAGAGTATTCTAAAACTTTCAGAGTCGCTTGATATATTTGCTCTTTTGATGCCCCAATATCTTCAACACCTCCTTTACCATAAAAAGAAAAAACATATTCTTGAAAATTCTTCATATTTTCATCTAAAGAAGAATTGAATTTCATAATCTTTTATGTCAAGTCAACCTTTACAAGGTAATATAATTGAATAATAATTAGGAATTTCAATAATTAAATATACATAATGATGTATATAAATTTGCCTTAAGAAATTATCTATCCAATAACCAAAATATACTATTTCTTAGTAACAAAAAATCTAGAAAAATTTATGATATCAAGAAACATCCTTTTTATTAGTTCAATCAATAATTTAATATCTTAAAGAACAATCTTAAAAAAACTACCGATAAAAATATTGCAGGCAAATTAGAATTGATCCATACAAATACAATATAGCAAGATTAATTAGTGATATAGAAACATTAAAATATTTTCTCATTTTATTTCATTTTTCACATAATCTTACTAATAAAAGTAAAAATAAATTGGTATAATTATATCTGTATTTTTTACTACATTAAATAGTGTTCTAATAATATTACGAGAAATAGAGATAAATTACACTATTTGAGAATATAGCTTATTTTATAAGGATCAAGAGTAATTATAGATTAGTTCTTAAAACTATATTAATTACTATACTAATTTTTTATTTACACCTTAAAGAAGCATGATTTTATTATTTTTTTTAACCTTATCTGATTAGAATTTAATAAATTATAAAAACTACGAAATTATATGAATTTACCAATTAAGAAGCAAACTGTCCTCATTACCGGAGCAGGAAGAGGATTGGGTTCCTCTATATCAAAATCCTTTCATAGAGAGGGTGCAAAAGTAATTATTAACTATAGAAAATCATATGAAAGTGCGAAAAGATTGGGTGATTCCCTTGGCGAAAATGCGATCTTAATTAAAGGTGATATCAGAAATAAAGAAGAAGTAATAAAAATGAGTAAAGAATTATCAGATCAAAAAATAAATATTACCACAATTGTTCATAACGCAATTAATGACTATAAATTCAACGGAGAATTAAGACAAAAAATTGATAACATTGATTGGCAAGATTTCCAAAATCAAATTGATACTAGTCAAAAAGGGTTTTTAAATTTATTGAATATTTTTGTACCAAATATGAAAAAAGAAAAGTTTGGAAGATTTATAACAGTAGGAACAAATTTATTTCAAAATCCTGTAGTACCCTATCATGATTACACTGCAGCGAAAGGTGGATTGCTATCAATAACAAGGACTGCTGCTATAGATTTAGGACAATTTAATATAACTGTAAATATGATTTCAGGAGGTCTTTTGAAAATAACAGATGCAAGTAGAGATACACCAGATGAGGTTTTTGAGTACATAAAGAATATTACACCTCTAAAAAAAGTTACCACAATTGAGGATTTCTCAGATGCTGTTTTATTTTTTGCTTCTCCTTGGTCAAGAGCGGTAACAGGACAAAACTTGATAGTAGATGGTGGATTAGTCCTGAATTAATAAAATACTTAATTAAGAAATCATAGAATATTGAATTGAACAAATAATTCATAAATTTGTACTAAAAAATTTTTTTAAACAGTCTAAACATATCTCGATAATTATATATAATTGCTTTTTATAAATTATTTTAAATTTGAATAATTTCAAAAATCATTTAATTTATATAATACTTTAAAGTAAAAAAACCAATAACAATTTTCATGGTTGATAAAACTCCACCAAAAATAATTTTACATCAAAGCAAAGAGGTAATTTTTTATATTCCAAACGATAATAATAAATCTATAAATATTGATTTATGGATAAAAGAGTTAAATCTTTTTGGTTATAAAGCATTGATAATTAATAGCAAATGTATTTTTAATAGACTTAAAAATGATGCTTCTATCTGTAAAAATCAGTAGGATATATTTCAAAAATTATTCTTTATCTGATAAATCAATTTTTATTTGAAATTTCATAAGAAATCCTATAGTTATTAATAACAAACCGAGTGCCGCTTGTGGAGGGGGTAATATCATAAAAATTTAATTTCTTATCTAATTTAATAAATTTTCTGACTTATTGCTAACAAAAAATTTTAATAAATAAATTATTTAAAAGATCTCTAAATTGAAAAGGATTCATTATGAAGGCTTAAAATACATAACTATATTTTTTTACATAAGTCTTATAAGTTATCTTTTCATAAGAATAAAATATTAAATGACTTGAGCATAAACAACTATATTAATTTTTAAATAATTTGTAGATAATAGGCTTGTAGCAATAAAAAGAGGTCTTATGAAAATCGCTACTCCATTTAAAATCTTTTCTAAGTTTCTAATTGCATTGAAAAATAAAAAAATGCTTGTTAAAAATATAAATGACAAATCCTTGAAATATAGTTATTGGGATAAAGAATGCTTAGAGCATCCAACTAATAATTCTTGTTTGATTTATTGCGAATAAGCAAACAATTTTCTAATACAATTGATATTTCAAATAAATTCACAGTAATGTTTTAAAGGGCAGTTTCTAAATTTTATTTTTTCTAAAATTAAACAACTATGTCTTAAAAATATTTTTAAACAATTTACTAATATAAATCTTTAAATTCATCATATTCAAAATTTTTTACTTCTCCAAAAGATATATTAATTTTAATCTGTTTGGAATATCCTGAATCTTCTGCAATCTGCATCCAATAATTTTCATCCTTTTTATTAAATTTTGCATATTCCTTAAACCAAATTTTTAAACCTTTGCACTTTGAACTTTCTTCATCCTCATCTATTCCAAAAAAACAAAATATTTCCAAATAATTACCAAAAAATTTATCCCCAGACCAATAATCCATAGTTCGTTTTGAACCAAATTCATCAATAAAGAATGCTTTATATTCATGGCTTTGGAAATCATCAAATAAATTTGGATTTAAGTTATAAAGATCATTTCCAATGATGAGAGTTATTTTCTTATCAAACATTAATTTAACTAATACAATTTATAAATTGTTTTCTAAAAGTAATTTTAAACTAAAAATAAGTTATCATGTTTTATTAATTAATTCTTAAAGAATATTTTCCAAAATATTATAAGTTCATCAAAATCTCATAATAATTGTTGTTTGAATAAAAAGAAAATATATTATTGAGATATTTATTAAAAATTGCTTTATTGAAACTAATCAACATTCATGTGTTTATTTTGAAAAGAAAAATCATTTAAAGCTAAATAATCCTTCTTTATCAAACTAATTTATGTATATTAATTCAACTGTGAATAAAAAAAATAAAAATCCAATAATCATCTTAGGAGGTTTCCTAATTACTGAAGATGCTTATCTTGCTACTAAAAATATTATTGAAAATATTTCTGGGCGGAAAGTATATATTGTAGATGTTACAAAGGGAGACTGGTTCAAAAGCAATTCAGCAGAAGGGTGGGTCAATATTTTAAAAAAAGTAAAGGATAAGGTTGCTTTCGCATTAGAAGAAACAAACGCAAACAAAGTTGATCTCATCGGACATAGTTCTGGAGGGATTATGTTGAGACTTTATCTTTCAAGTGAGCCATTCAAGGATGTAATATTCAATGGAAAATCTACTACCAGAAATTTAATTACCTTAGGGAGTCCACATCAAGCAATTAAAGCAACTCCCTTGAGAAGATTTGTTGATGAAAAATATCCCGGCAATTTTTTTCAAAATATTAATTATGTTTCTATTGGAGGTGAAGTATCAATTAATTCAAATCAGACTTCAATTTTAACTAAAATTATTGCAAGAAATTCATATAAATCCATTTCAGGAGATAAAAATGAAAGTGGAGATGGTTTAGTTCCAATATCTTCTTCACTTTTAAAAAATTCACAACAAATTATCTTACAGAAAACAGTACATGGAGGGATTTTTGGTAAGAATTGGTATGGAAGCGATTCAAGAATAAGGGAATGGTGGAATCAAGTAAATTGGAAGTAAAGTTTTCTTAAATAATTAATTCCCTTAGAAAAGACTACCTTGAATTTCTACTTTATCCTCTTTAAATTCATTACCGATAACTTTGGAATATTGTTCTGCATAAGCACAGTTTTTGCAGCAAGGATTCGGTTCTGGAATTTGACTATTATTCATTAAATTGACCATTTCATCAATTTTTTTTTCAATCCAATCAGTACTCCATTTGTAAGGTACTAAGTATTCATCAAAATTCATTCTTTTATTGAATTCTTGATCATCTCTCTTTGCATTACAGACCAGAAAATAAGACGTTTGATGGACATCAAAACCCATCCCAAAAAGAAGATAAGCATAAAAATCCATTTGAATTTTATATGCCTCATGATAAGGATCTTCAAGATAATCTTGTTTATCTACTTTGCCAACCTTTGCCTGAGATTTATAATCTACAATAATTAATTGCTCTGAAATATTATGCTGCCAAATATCATCTACGCCTCCAGTTAAAATAATATTTGTATCCTTATGACGAAGCATCAATCCTTTATGAAGAGAATCTCTCCAATTATCAATGTCTGGATGATCAAAAGGCACTACATTACTCAATTGATTTTCTATAAATAATCGATGAGGAATTTGTCTTTCTCTGCAATAATCAAATTCTTTTTTTAATAACAAATCTGTTGTTTCATTCAAAGTCCATCCTGGGGTGCCTGGAGGATCTAAACCTTTCACTCGATCCAAGTAAAAACATCTTTTGCAAGTTAGAAAATTAGAAAATCTTCCTCGACTAATTTTAAAATCTTCTTTTTGATTAGGAGAATAACGAGAAGATGCTCTAGATCTTAAGCCAGTTGCTTCAATAGGTTCCTTTTTACTATTTCTTTTTAGATCAATCATTAAATCTTTTATCCAACGAAGGACATACATCAGTTATACATTATATAGATTAATAATTTCTTACAAAAGTATTATTTATAGTTAATATTTCAGTAATTTATAAATATTTCAAATTATAAAATAGTATCAAAAAAACAATTATTCATACATTATTTATTACTAATTAAGACTTTTTAGAAAATAAATTAGTTTTCAAAAAGTTTCCAATATTACAATTTTAATTCTTGAAATAATTGGCTTGCCTATAAAAATTATTGTGTGATATTAAATCTGTATTATAGGAATGACTTTACTAAAAAAAGTGGAAAAAAGGATACACTTGATGAAGCAAAATAAAAAAAGACCTCTAAAATTTGAGTTATTTTTTATTTTTTGTAGGTGAAAATTGCTACTTATAAATAAACTCTTTTACTAAATAATGCATATTAGTCGCATAAATTTAATATTAAAGATCAATCATTATTTTAAAAATCAATTGTTAATTGATCAATAGTATCGTTATATCTTAGATAGTAAATAAAAAATATTTCTTAATAATTAATTGGTTACATTAGAAGATGAAAATATTGACTAATAAATCCTTAAAATATTCTCAAAAATAAATTGATTTCCAACTAACCAGACAATCAAACCACCTAATGAAAGAAAAGGTGCAAAGGGTATAACTTCTCCATATCTAAGGAGATTGATGGACAAACCTACTAAGCAAAAAATTGCTGCAATTATATAAGAGATACAAACAGCAATCAAAATCCCACTTGGACCAAGCCACAAGGCAAGCATTGCTACTAATTTAGAATCTCCTCTACCAATTGCATCTTTTTTAAAAATAAATTTAGCTAATTTTCTTAATGATTCAAATATAAAAAATGCGACTAATGAAGTAATTAAACTATTAAATATTAAATAGAAATCAATATATTTATTATCTAACAAACTAATAAATATCAACCCTAAAATACCTGAAACAAATCCAAAGCTTATTAAACTCTGAGGTATCCAAAAGCAATCTATATCAATTAGTGCGATACAAATTAAAAGCGATAAAAATAGCCAGTTAAAAAATAAATTTAAAAACAAATTAGTATTTGATAGAAATATGGAGGGTGAACTATTGACAAATATGATGAAAAGAATACCTGTAAGAAATTCAATTAAAGGATACTTAATAGATATTAATTGATTACAATGGAGACATTTTCCTCTTTGAATTAAAAAACTTATTAAAGGTATATTTTCTCTCCAAGTTAATCTTCTTTTACACTTCGTACAAAAACTTCTTGGTTTAACTATAGAAATATTCTTTTGAAAGCGATAAATAACAACATTCAAAAAACTTCCTATACAAATACCAATTGTGAAAACCTGAAAATAATTAATATTAGATAACATGTTAAAAAACTTGTACTTTTAAGACAGAATGTATATAATTTTTATACTATAAAACTTAAATTATTTTTAATTATCATGTCAATCATAGAAAATTACTTGAAGAGTATAAAAGTTCAAAAGGTCTTAAATACTAAACCAGGTGAGGAAGGATTTTCTCTAGTTGAGCTTGTTGTTGTAATTGCTGTACTTGCAATTTTATCTGCAGTTGCTATTCCTGCTTTTGTTGGTGTGCAGGCAAATGCAAGAGCATCTGCTGTTAAAAATGGCTTAGTAAATGGAGTCAAAGAATGCGTTGTAAGAGCAGCAGACAATAAATCAACTAATTTTGCTGATGCGCAGTCATACGCAGTTGCGAATGCTTATCAAGGTTACACGATTGCACAAGTTGGCACTGCCAATACTTGCTACAGCGCTCTTGCTACAGCCACAGCAAGTACTGAATCAAATTTTCAAATAATTATGAACTCCTCAACAGGTGCAGTTGCTAAAACTTGTACAAATGATACGGCTCCAGGATGCAATGGGGATGGTGATACTACCGCAGAAGCTGGTACCTGGTAAAAGTTAATTAATTATTCTAATTATCTCAAGATTAATAATCTTGAGATTTTTGTTTAAATGTCTAAATTTTTTCAAATTAATGTTTTTGCAATAATATTTCTAATTTCCCTTTTGTCAGGTTGCAATGGTAAAAGTGAAAATTTTGAGATTGATTTATCTAATTTTAAAGTAACAAAGAAAAATACAGTAAAAATTTCAAAGCCTGAAATTTCTAGTTCAGCAAAAACAAAAAATGAATTAAAAAGTTATCAGAATAAATCTGAAATTTTAAGTTCAGTAATATTTGGGAAAATCGATCCTTTTTCTAAAGAAGGAAGTAAAGTTAGAAATTTTACTTCTGATTTAAAATTAACAGGTTTTGCATCTACGAAAATTAATAAATATGTTTTTGTAAGTTATCTTGGTAGAGCAGGTACTATTTCGACAGATTCCATAGGAGGAGTTAATACTTTTTTATTACCTAAAGGAGCAAAGGTTATAAATATAGATCCTAAAAAAATGAAATTAATTATTAATTTTGAGAATGAAGATTATATTTTTGAATTATAAATTTCAATCTAATAAATAGACTTACTTGTATAAAATAAAAATAAATAATATAATTATAAATAGCTCAAATTTGGATATACTATGACAATATCCAACATCGAAGAAGATTGTAATAAAGGCTTTACCCTAATCGAGCTGATAATAGTAATTGCAGGTTTAGCAGCTTTAGGAGCATTCACATTTCCTAATATTTTGGCATCCTTAAAATTAAATAAAATTGAAGAAGCTAAAGCAATAATGAATGGATATGCCGCTGATTGCTTAGGCAAGTATAGGATATCTACTGATCCAGTCGAATTTATAGAAAAATCAACTCCAGATGAATTAGATAATATAAAATTACAAACCCTTGGATATCAGATAGATGGTAATAAAAATAAATGTTCTCACTTAGCAATCAAACCTTTGGATGAAAAAGAGAAAGATTATTATTCCTTTGATTTTCGAATGACCAGTGAAGGAAAGATTCTTAAAACTGCTACACCCTCAAGTAATCCTAGATTTCTCAACTCGTGTAGAGGTTGGGCAGGTAAAAATTGCGGTTTATCAGAGGCTCAAATAGCAGAATTTGCTCGATTAGCTGCATTAGCGAAGGCTAAATCACAATGTCTTTCAAGCTATCTTAGCTGGCTTGGTGCCGCAAGCAGTGGTGAAAATGTTAGTTGGGATAATGACAATGAAAGTTGCACTAGAAAAGTATTTGCTTTTGAAGGTATCCCAGTTAATTCTCTTGAGGCAGTTGATCAAGCTTTAAAAACTAAATATGGAAGAGCATGTCTTGATTGGAGAGCCTCAAAAATAAAAAGTAAACGTATAAGCAGTAATGGCAAATCTGAGACCAAAGATCCTGAGTGCGGGGGGGTACCATACTGGTTTCATTCAGGTAATGAATTTACTTCCCAAACAGAATGGACTGCTTTTGACAATCAAGTAAAACAACAAAAATGTATAAGTGATAGATCAAATGCTTTAAAGACTAAAAAACAAGGTCAATATAGATATGGTCCATCACCAGGCCCAGATCCTTGCGGTAAAGTTGTCTGGTTATGTAATGGTTCAGAATATAATTCACTTTCTTCCTATAAAACTACAAGCTGCGGCAAGCCACCACCAAAACCACCAAAACCTAAACCAAAGCCAGTACCTCCCCGTTGTAAAAATTTCAAGAGGAATAGATACTGTCAGCCGGAATATACAGGTTGGCCATATTTTGCAGCCAATAGCAAACAGTGTAAGTGTCCATAAATGTCTGAAATTAGATACACACCTACAAGTGTAAGAAAATTAGTAGATAGGTTTTTCTCCCTTCAGTGGTGCAGAGATAATTTTGTAGTTCCTCTGTATGAAGAAACATCCTTACCTATGAAGGAAGGAATTATAAAGATAGCCATAGCAAATTACTCATATTTAGGGACTATTGCTTCTCCTATAAAAGAAAGGCTGAGTCAATCCGGTTTTAAATGTGAATTTGTTGAAAGATCTCAAGAAGAAATTCAAGAAATTCTAGATTTAGCTTCTGAAGAAAGGTTTATAAAAGGAGAATCAATAGAATTATCTCAATTTGATGAGGATGCTGTATTAGAAGCTATTAAAGAAACTTCTGACAATGAAGATGATAATTTTTCATTTGAGTTCGATGATGATAGCGAAGAAAATGTTGAAGAGGATAGTTTAGATCTGGCTATTGAAATGATGGAAAGCAAAATCCAAAAAGCAGCAGGAATGGTACTAATAAATTCTCGAAAAAATGATGTATCTGATATTCATATTGAACCTAGAGAAGAAGGTTACAAAATAAGAGTTAGGAAAGATGGAGTAATGCAGAAGTTTATGTCCATGTCAAGAAAACCAGGAATCCAATTAGTGGCATGCTTAAAAAACATGGCTTCAATGGATATTGCTGAAAGAAGGGCTAGTCAAGATGGGAAAATTTTAAGAAAATTTGAGGGTAATAGACTTGAATTTCGTTGTTCAACAGTTCCAGGGAAGCATGGTGAAAAAATGGTTCTTAGAATCTTAAATAGTGATGCATCTGCTTTAAATTTAGACACTTTAATTCATATTGAAAGTGTAAGAAAAAATTTTAGAAAAATAATGAGCTCTACTAATGGCATCGTAATTGTTTCTGGGCCAACAGGATCAGGCAAATCAACTACTCTAGCTGCTGCATTAAGAGAAAAAGATACTGGAGACACAAATATAGTAACTGCTGAAGATCCTATTGAATATGATATGGGTGGTGATATTAACCAAGTTCAAGTAAATAGAGCCAAAGGACAGACATTTGCTAATATCTTGAGAACTTTTCTTAGGCAAGATCCTGATGTGATACTCATTGGTGAGACAAGAGATCCTGAAACAGCAGAGTCCTCAATGGATGCAGCTGAAACAGGACACTTAGTTTTTACTACCCTTCATGCCAATTCATCATGTAGTTCCTTAACAAGGTTATTGGATATGGAAGTCCCAAAATATAAACTAAATGCAAGTGTAAGAGGAATACTAGCACAAAGGTTACTTAGAAAAGTATGTACGGGATGCGGAATTAAAAGGCCAGTTTCTGATAGTGAAGCCATTGAATTCAACATTAAAAAGAATACCCCAATAATGTACGCTAATTCCCTATCAGCTGAGGAAAAATTAAGTAGAAAAAGAGAAAATACTCTTTGTCAAAAATGCCAAGGTTCAGGCTATAAAGGAAGAGTAGGAGCATATGAACTTCTTCTCCTTGATAGGAAGATTCAGGCTGGGATCTCAAATGGTTTAACTGATAGAGAAATTGAGAATCTAGCTGTAAATGAAAATTCAATGCTCACACTTACACAATACAGTGTAGAGTTGGTTAAAGATCATCTAACAACAATTTCTGAAGTCATCAGAGTATGCAAATCAGACTAATTTAAAGAACATGTCAATAGCAAGAGAGATAGTAGGTTTCGCAATAGAGGCTGGATCCTCGGATATTCATCTTGAAGAAGAATCCCCAATTGCCGTGAGGGTAAACTCAGAGATCAAAGTGAGTCCCCAAAAATTGGAATCAGATGATATGGATCAATTGTTACTAGAATTACTAGGTGAAGAAAAACTTAATGAATATAATCAAACTGGAGATTTAGATAGTTCCATAGGATTGGAAGGATTATCTAGATTAAGAATTAACGCATATATAGCGAATGAAAAAAGATGCCTTACCCTCAGACTTCTTCCAAATGATCTTCCTAAATGGCAAGATCTAGGGTTGCCCAATGCGTTTATAGAATTATCAAAACTTCATAGAGGTTTAGTTTTATGTACTGGGCCAACTGGTTCTGGGAAATCAACAACCTTAGCTGCATTTATCAATTGCATTTTAGAAACGCAGCAAAGGCACATATTAACTATTGAAGATCCAATAGAATTTATTTTTAAACATACTCAGAATTCAATTATTCATCAAAGAGAAGTTAAAAGAGATACAAATTCATTTTCGATTGCTCTAAGAGCAGCTTTAAGAGAAGATCCAGATATTATATATATTGGGGAAATGAGAGATTTAGAAACTATTCAACTCGCTATCACGGCAGCAGAAACTGGACATCTTGTATTGGGGACTTTGCATACTTCATCTGCAGCAAAAACCGTCGAAAGAATCGTTGATGTTTTTCCTGCTGATCAACAAGAGCAAGCGAGACTTCAAGTATCTACATCTTTAGCTGGTATTATGTCTCAAACTTTATGCAAAAACACAAAAGGCAAAAGATCTCTTGCTTATGAATTAATGATTAATACAACTGCGATTGGAAATTTAATTAGAGAAAAAAAAATTAGTGAAATTTATTCGCAATTACAGACTGGCAGCCAATATGGAATGAATACACTTGAACAATGTTTAAATAATCTTTATGCAGATGGTCTAATTACTAAAGAGGAGGCATTAGGGAAAGCCTCAAATCCAAAAGCAATAAAATTATAAAAATGGTTGAATATGGTAGTTCCAATTTAATAAAAAAAAGGGTATCTAGACAACCTCCATTAGTTGTTTTTGGTATCGTATTTGGAGAAGAATCACATTTAGATTATGAACCTAATTCAAAATTAAAAGTTCCTCAAAATGATTTGCTAGTTTTCTTTCGGCAAATGTCAGTAATGTTGAAAAGTGGAGTTCCCCTTTCTCAGGCACTAGAATTATTAGCCGAAAACATGACTAACAAAAAGTTTGGGGCCAATATACTTGATGTATCCAAAAGGCTTGGAAGTGGAGAAGAATTGTCATCAAGCCTGGGAAACTACCCTAGAATATTTACCCCTATAATGATTGGCCTGATTGAGGCGGGTGAAGCAGGTGGAATATTATCTCAAGTTTTAGAGAGATTAGCTTCTTTAGTTGAATCTCAGAGTAAAATAAAAGGACAAATAAAAGGAGCATTAATTTATCCAATTGCAATTCTTGTATTAGCAGTAACTATAAGCCTCGCCCTTTTAATTTTTATAGTCCCAACATTTGATGACATGTTTAAAAGCATGGGAGCTGAATTACCAGCTTTGACATCATTTATGTTAGTTTTATCAAGAATAGTGACATCATTAGGTTTTGTCGTTATTGCTCCAATTTCTGTATTTATTGGCTTATATTTTTTTAATATTACATATTCAACTCCAACTGGTAGAAAAATTATTGATAATTTTATTTTAAAAATTCCTCTGTTTGGAGATTTAATTTTAAAATCTGAACTAGCTTCAATGTCTGATACATTAAGCACTTTAATAAATTCAGGTATTTCTATTGTTGAAGCTATTGAGAGGTGTATAAACGCATCTAGCAACGAAATTATAAAGATTGCATTGAGAAGGTCAATCTCTCTAGTAACACAAGGACAAGAATTAAGTACATCACTAGAATCAGCAAAAGTTATACCTCGATTATTAATATCAATGATAAAGATAGGTGAAGAAACCGGAGCTCTTTCTTTTATGTTAGAAAATCTTGCAAACTTCTATAAAAGAGAAGTTGAAGAAGCAGTAACCGTCCTTACAAAAGCAATGGAGCCTGCCGTTATTTTTGTTGTTGCAGCAATTGTAGGTACTATTGTCATATCACTTTATTTACCAATGTTTAGTCTAATAAATGAAATGGGTTAACCATCTTTCAAAAATGATGTATCCATTTTAAAAGATTTATTTTTTTTACTTTCAACTTTATCTTTTTGTATATTTACTTTATCTCTTTGTTTAAATGGTTTCTTGATATTATTTTGATTTTTATTATTTTTTTGATTTGGTAATGGTGGTAGGTCTTTTTTAGTTTCCTCTTTTTTTGTTTTTGTATTTGCTTTATCTTTTATGTTTAGATTTGGTAATGGTGGTAGGTCTTTTTTAGTTTCCTCTTTTTTTGTTTTTGTATCTGCTTTATCTTTTATGTTTAGATTTTCCTTATTAAATTGATTCACAGAATTCATTGAATCAGTTATCTTATTTACTTTATTATTTTTATTGTTTTCAATATTTTTCATATTTTTATTGTTATCATCTTTGTTCAAGTCTTTAGAAGAGAAATATTTAATTATAAATTCCTTATTTGAGGAATGATCTATAAAGGTATTATCTTTTATTAAAGTTAAACCTAAACCAACAATTCTTGACATTGAAAATTGGTTGATTTGATCGGGATCATATGAAAATTCTTTAAGTAAATCATTTCTTATGGGAGAAATTAGAGCAACATCCATCTCTAAATTTCCACCAATTAAATCAACAAGATTATTATGTTGACTATTTCTTCCAGATAAAAATATTTTTCCTTTTTTTTCTAAATTATTATCATTTAAAAAGTGATTAAATGCTTGTTTTATTTCTCTCAATAACACTTTTACATCAAGTTTTGATAACTCATGATAGTTTTCTGAAGTACTCTTAATTTTAGAATTCTTACTCTTATCATTATTTAAAATATTAATTTTCTTCATCTCATCTATTGAGGGATAATTTCTAATAGAAGCTAATCTTTTAATTAATAAAGGACCTGTTCTATCAAAAATCACAAATTGAGTAAATTCATCCAATAAATCTATTGAAATTATCAGTTGATCTTGATTTAATTTATTTATTTCTGATTTCAATAAATTAGCAATGCACATATGACTCATCTGAATAGAGCATAATTCTAGATTTGCATTATTAATTGATTCAAGAACTATGTCTACATTTTTTTTGGGTATTGATGTTAAAAAATATTTATTAAAAATTTTATTATTATGTTCTTTTTTAGGAAGATTAGTTAGATGAATTTCAAAATCAGAGTTTTCTAAAGAAATTGGTATTTGAATTCCCGAATTAGGATTTTCAAGAAAGTTAATAGAATTTTTTTCCTCAACATCTTCAGGAATCTCAATTAATCTTGTATAACAAGCATCTGATGAAAGAACTACTGCCACCCTTTTAGTATGAAAATTATTTTCATTAATAATTTGTTTTAAGAATAAACCAAAACTTATTGGATCAGATGGTATTGACTTATCTAAAGCTTCCTCAGGCAGAGATTGCCTAAAAATTTTTTTTATGAAAAGTTTATTTTTTTGAGACTTTGCAAGACCTACATTTATGAAGTCATTTCCTATTTCGAGCAAAATAATCTTGCTACTTATTTTTTTTACAACATCTAAAAAGATTTCCTTTAAATCTTCAACTTGATATTCGCTGAGCTTCTTTTTTGAGGTTTTCGCTGAGTTCATAATTTACAAAAAGGCTTTGGTCTGCAAAATATCCTCCTTATAGGAGTTGAATTAACTGATACCCCATTCTCTGGCTTGGAATAGAGAATATAAATTCCAGGTTTTCCTTGAGCATTTGCTAATTCGTAGTAATTACTCTCAGCTAGAGAAGTTGGTTTTACACATATTTTATATGATCTTGGTATTGCTTCAGCATCAATTGATGGAATATTCCATTCTATTGATGGTAAAGAAGTACACTTTAAATTAGTTATAAAACTTTTATTAATACCTGGCTCAGAGAAAATTTCGATAATCGAATCAAAAGATTTATTTATTCGAGCATTGTCATTAAGTTTATCACTTAATTCTTTTTCAGATTTAATATATTCTTCTTTAGCTTCTTCATTTAGAGGTTGAAAAAATCTTGAAGTATATGCAGTAACCATGACTGTTATGCCTGTAAAAGCAGTTAACATTAAAAATGCTAAAACTACTTCCGGAAGAGTCATACCTTCACTATTTAGTTTTTTATGTTTCATAGGCTATTTATAAAAGTTTAATGATTTAATTTCTTGATTAATATTTTCAACATCCACTGAATTAAAACCTGCATTTTTTAATATTTGCCTTTCCTGACTTGTAAGAGGATATCTTCCAACCTTAGTTAATGCTTTATCTGTATAGTTTATAGCAATAAGCATCGCTATTGTTACTGCAGACATTATTACAGAACCAATCAATGAAGAAATCATTTATTTTCCTCGTATGGGCAGAAAGTTTCATCTTTCAAAAAGCATGAAAATAAATTAAAAGTACCTAGACTATTTTTATTTACTATTACTCTATGATTTAAATCCTTATTTACTAAAACACAGCTACCCATAAATAAAGAATGTAAAGAAGGTGTCTGTGTCCCTGTAGCAAAGTAAATTTCTCCATCTTCATATAAATCATTTGCTAATTCTCCCTTGATATGGGAACAAACATTGTTAGCTGGCCCTGAATATTTATCCAAAATAGCCATAATTCTTCTGTCATAGCTAGGTAAAGATGATTTGAAATAATCATTTTCTTTAAAAGTACTTAAAAGCATTAAATTATTAACATTATTTCCTATTTTCATCATTGCAGAGATACCAGACATCATTGCTAAACCCAGAACTATATATAAAAAATTCATAATAAATTAGAGGAATTAACTTATTTGATTATCTTAATTGATTTTTGCCATAAAATGTAATACTCATATTGATTTCTAGCATCTTTCGGGATTGATTATCAATATCTTTATTATCATTATCTTGACTATTTGAACTTAAATTAATGTCAGTTAATAATATTACATTATCCTGCAATTCAATGTCTCTTAAAAAAGAAAGTAAATTAACAAAATCTGTATTAAAAGTGAAATCAATTAAATATTTTTTTATACCTTCAACTAATAAAGGATCATTTATTAAATCATCTTGATTAACTTTCTTATTCACATTCTTTTTATTATTATTTTTATCTGCAGCAACTACTTCTTTAGGAACTATAGATAAAAATTCGATATTATTTTTCTTGCCTATCTTTCCTAATTCAGCTAATAAAGTATCTAGATTTGATGTCCCTGTAATTAACTCTATTATTTGTAATTTTTCCTTTTTTAACATATCAAATTTTCTATTAATTATTTTATATTGAGATTTTAAATTATTTAATTCATTCTTTTTTTGAATTAAACTATTTAATTCAGAATTAACCTCAGCTGATTTAAAGTATTGGGGAATTACAAAAAAAATAATTATTAGGATAGAAATTCCAGAAGATATAAAAACTGGTATAAAAGTAGCAGCTTTTTCAGGAGTTATTAAGTTTTTAGTTTTATTATTTATGTTAATCATATAATTAGTCAGTTAGAGGTATCCTTGATATTTTTAAGAAGATTTAATCTATTAGATAATCCATATGAACCAAGTTGGATTAAATATTTCTCATTAATATATCTATAATTTTTTGAAACTTTTGTACTGATATCTATTAAATAACTTTTTTGTTCAAGATTTCTCTGCGATACACTTACCTCTTTAAGATCAATCTCTTCAAATTTAATCAACTCTGATTTATCTAAATTCAATAGAAAAGAGTTTAAGGTTTTCAAGTATTCATCATTTGATAATTTTGCTTTCATAATTAGAAAATCATCCCTAGATGAAAGCTCTAAAAGTTGAATATCTTTTGGAATAATTAAACTTATTTCCTTCAGTAGAGCAGAACTTGAACTGATATCCATAATTGAATTTTTAAGTTCATTATTAAATTTAGAAATTTCTTTAAGTTGTATCGATTCTTTATCTAATTTATTTTCAAGTAAATCATATTGATCGCTAAAGAGTTTTATATTATCTTTTTTATTTTCTAAAATTTTAGTTCTAAAGATAAAGGGGATACCAAGAATTAAAGAAATTACTATTAAAATAAATCCAGAAAAAACTCCATTCTTTATATATTTTTTGGTATCTACAAAATATGGATCAATTAGTTTACTAGTTTTCCTCCTCTTTCTAAGTAAATCAATTTGTTTAAAATTATTTTTAACCATTTAAATATTTAGTTTATTATTAAGTTCATTCATCTTTAAGGATTCTTGGTGTAACTAAAATAATTAACTCACTTTTTCTTTTCTGCGTTGAATTATTTCTAAATAAGCTTCCTAATAGAGGTATATCACCTAAAACAGGAACTTTTGAGGTTGTTACAGTATCAGAATCTTGAAGAACGCCTGTAAGAATTAATGTATCTCCATTTTTGACTCTTATAGAACCTGTGTCTAATTTCCTTACACTTAAAGTATTTTGTATGCCGCAGCCTGAGATTTCGACTGATCTTGTAACCGAAGATATTGCAGGACTCAAGGCAAAAGTAACAAAACCATTATCATCAATCTTATCAACTTTTGCTCCAAATGTAATTCCTGCAGTTCCCTCTTCAGCCGTACATGTAACTACTCCTTCATCAGCTGTTTGAGTAAATCCAGTAACCACAGTTTCACCAACTTTTATAAAACCTTCATTTTTATAAGGCCTACCAATTGATGCCGAACTTAATCCCTCACTAACTGAAGCAGCGCCAGAAGATAATACATTAGGATTCTCTCCAAGAATCAAAGTAGGGGAAGCTAAGATTTTTGCATTTTCATTCATAATTTTTGTCTCTAACCAATTTAAAAACTTTCCCTCAGCCAAACCTCCAGTAATGATATTTGGAACATTAGCACTTCCTGCAAGATTATTTGGTTCCCTATTACCTGTTACTAAACCTAAGCCGCTATTATTTATAAATCTTGAATCACCCGTCCTAAATTCAAATACATTATTTTTTATGTCGGATTTTGTTAATGAGACATCTATTATTTTTATAGTTAATGCCACTTGCCTATGCCTTACATCAAGTGATTTTAAATATTTTTCTGCAGTTGAGATAAGATCTTTAGAACCTATTAAAGTTATAGTTTGCAATCTTAAATCTGCTGTTCCGATTAATCCATTTAAGGGCCCTCCAATTATTCCGTATGAATTTATAGCTTTATTATTAATTTCTTTTTTATTTACAAAGCTATCTCCCACTTCAGTCCCATCAATTGAACCACTTATTAGCATTACCTTTGAAATTTGAGCTCCAAGTGTAGACAAGTAATCTGCAACTGAGGCAGCATTTACTTGATTAAGCCTATACGTTTTAGAGACTGTGGAATTTAAACTCCTTGTTAAAATATTTCTACCAACAAAGATTATATTTTTCTCTAAGACTGCTTGTAAATTTGCAGAAAGCAAAATACTATTAAACGCATCTGAAATATCTACATCGTTAAAAATCGCACTAATTTTATTTTTACTTGAACTTTCTTCAATTTCTGAATTATCATCATCAATAATAACTATTCCATAGTTACCCAATTTACCAATTAATTTTAACGTTTCAATAGAATCTGTTGATTGAAGATTTAACGTAATATTAGGTCCATTTAATTCTACATATCCCCTTGATGGAACTTTAAATTGACTACTTGTGATAATACTGCGAGAGGGCAAAGGTAACTCATTTTTATTATTTTGTTTAATATTGGTCAAAACTCTTTCTTCTATTATTTTTTTTGCTTTCCCATTAAAATTTTCCCCTTTTTTTTGCGTTTTCTTAAATTTGATATCATTTTTTAATAAATCAGAATTATTTTTTATTTCAGAAAATTGCTCTGTTTTCTCCACAATATTATCAAAATTATTTGAATCGAAAGTTTCTTCAACAAATTTCTCTAGATCTTCAATTTCTTTAGAAATAATAGAATTTTTACTCTTTACTTTTTCAACAAGTAAGTTCTTAAAATTTTTATTATTACTCTTTGGAAGATCATTTCCTTTTGAATAACCAATATTGTTTTTCCAAAAATTTAAAGCATACCCATTGGCAATAAATTGATTCAAAATTAAAAATATAAATATAGCAATTTTTTTGTTTTTTATTTTTAAAAAATTTCCCATAATATAATTGATCTTGTTGAACTTAATTTTTACATATAGTTTCTATATTAAGTTTACAATTAGTTTTAAAAATTGTCATATCATTTAATTTCATTATATATCCATCTCTTAATGAATCGGAGGTATCAATTATTGATAAATCAGGATAATTATTTATATCATATTTTTTAGAATAAAATCCAAAAAATATTTTTAACTGATTGCCCACTTTGTCGTATTCACTATAAGGTATGGATTTTAGTTTATAAATTTCTTCAAGTTCATAAATTTTTTTCTTACTTTTAATTGGATATAATTTATTTTCTGATCCAAAGACTATCAAATTATTTAATAAAAAAAACATAACAAATACAAAGATATAATTCTTTGATGACAGTGAATTAATTATTTTTGGGAATAATTTCATATTGGTTAATACTTTATTAAAGGTTTTTAAAATTCTTAATTTTTAAAATCATTTTAATTCCTAGAGAAAGTACTTATTAGAAAAAGACATATTTTTGCTAATATTTGTTTACAAAGATAAAACTAACAAATCAGCATTAAAATTAAACTAGGCTTTTAGTAATTTTCATTGATTTTAAAGAAGATAATATAAAGATTCAAATCCCAAGAACAGAAGTCAAAAATAATATTATTATTTTTTAAGAAAACAAAAATCTATTTCAAAAGCAAAAAGAACCTAAAAAATTTTTTACCCTTAATTTATTATTTTTTGATCAAGTAACCATTTGAATTTTTTTCAAATGAATTAAAATCATGATTAGAGAATTTATACTTATTATAAAAATCTCTAATCCGTTGATAATCCTTATCAAATTTATATATATTATTTCAACTATTGAGAGAGGAATTTAACAATAATTTGATAAATTAAATAGATTATACCTATTAGTAAAGGTATTGCGTAAAGCACACAACCATTAATATTTACCTAAAATTTCACAAATTCATTGTAAATTATTAAAATTAAGATGACATGTATCGTAATTAGGAAAATAATATCTTGACAGATTTTAAAAAAAATTTCTTGCCAAGTAAATATATTTATCCAGAAATCTATTTGATTCATAAAATAGATTTAATTTAAATTAAAAGAAAAACCTAAGAACCATTTTAGATTATTAACCATATTTCTATACTTAAATTGTGATGATCTGAGCAGAATTTGACTTACATCTCCTAATAATGGATGATTAAATCTAATATTGAAACAGAAGTGAAAAAGATATTTGCAACTGCAAATAACCTTTACATTTTATATTTTTTGAATTTTATAGAATACCTTATATCATCTAGATAAATAAAGAATTATTATGTTTTACTTCATTGTTATTGATTATAATGTATTTGCATTAAATTTATTAAAAGTTTAAAGATAAATGAATCAGGATATTATTTCAAATTACTGGGAAAAAGAAGTATGTGGATCTAGGTTCATGAAAGATGATTCTTTATTAACAGAATATGAACAACTTCGTAATAGTAGATATAAGGTTGAAAGTTTTATTAAAGATTTTGCATTTGAAATACCTGATTATAATTTTCAAAACAAAAAAATATTAGAAATTGGAGTTGGGGCAGGTACAGATTTTATTGAATTTCTAAAACGAGATGGTATTTGCAGTGGTGTAGATGCTACAGAAGCAGCAATACAAGAAACCAAAAAAAACATAAATATTGCTTTTCCAGAAAATAATCAAAAATTGGAATATCTTAAGAAATGTAATGCTGAAAAACTTCCCTTTGATAATAATTATTTTGATATTGTCTATAGTTATGGGGTTTTGCACCATGCTAAAAATACAATGACATGCCTTTCAGAGGCAGTAAGAGTATTAAAACCTGGGGGTATCCTTAAAATAATGGTCTATTCTAACTTTAGTGCTACTGGGATAATGCTTTGGTTATTATACGGATTAGGTAAGTTCAAAGTCTTTTCAAATCAAGAAAAAATTATTTTTAAACATCTAGAATCACCAGGGACTAAATGTTACTCAAAAAAAGAACTTAAAAAAATATTAGAAGGTTTTTCTCTAGAGAATGTTATTTTAAAAAAATTTGCAGGAACGGGTGACTTATTATTGATGCCACCCTCCGCAAAATACAAAGGTAGTTTAATTTATACAATTGTGAGAATAATTCTTCCTAGATTCCTTATTAAGAGATATGAGAATATTTTTGGACTAGCATTAACTGCATATGCTAGAAAACCTTTTTGAAATTTTCCTATTTAAAAAATTTCATATAAAAAAGATTAAAAATTTATAAATACTTTCTTCTATAGAAGATAAATAAAGATCTTAAATTTTCTTCATCTAATTTATTTTATCCAATAAAACATTATTGGTTAGATCAATATCTGATTTCTAAATTTTTACTCTAACCACCAGTATTAATTACTAATAATTTTATCAAGTTTAAATAAGAATTTATATAGATCAAAATTTAAATGAGAAAATCTATGGATTACTACTGCAACCAAATAACTCAATCCTCTTATTAAATTACTTTTACTTCTATTGGGAGGGCATTCACCATTAGTATATTTAATAACAATATCTATTTGACTCATTTCTAATATTTTTCTATCAGAAATATAATAGCCCAGCAGTACTATAAATATTTTCAAAATCGATACAGATATTGACTGAATATTCTTAATTGATGCAGGAGTTGTTTGATCTCCCTTCATATATTTATCTTTAGGGGAAAAAAATTTTGTATTCTTTAGAACTATATTATTTGTAACTAATTTACACTTTATTGATCTAATAAATAAATCTATATGAAGATTACAAATTAATATTTGAAATTTAAGATGAAATATTTTATTAATAATTAAAGTTCAATTATAAGAAGTATGGGATAATAAAAGAGTAGAGATTTAGGAGGTTTTATGAAACTCACAACTCCGTTCACTGCCCTTAGAAATGCAACTTCAGATATATGGAGAATGCATGATTTTAATTACAAATTGCCAAAAGAAGCAAAGCAAGATTACTGGGTTAAAGAATGTATAGAGCATCCAACTAGTTCTCATTGTAAAGTTTATTAATTTTAAATTATTAATGATTAAAAATTTTATATTTACTTTCATAAAATGAAAAAACCATAAATAAAATTAAGATCTTTAGAAGATGGAGCAATATATCTATAACTGATTAAATGAAATCGTTATATTTTAAAAGGATATCTACAAAAGGAATTCTTAAGGGATAGAATTTGATCTCAAAATCTACACCAATTATTGATACTAAAAATAATTTTTCCAATCTGTATTTATTTTGAGATAAGTAATAAAATAAAATCTATCAATAAAATTTTTCTCTTTTAGCTTTAGAAAAAATAGGATAATTTCTGTTTATAAATAAATAGATGTGAATATTGTATCTTTTGTGTATCAGAATATTTTATTGCTTTAACATCTTCGTAAAAAAAATTACAAGCAATTTATAACTTCAATTTAGACTTCATTCTGCCACTAAAATCATAATCTGTAATGATGTTTTTATCATTTAAGGAACTATGAGCAAGAATAGATTTATTTTTTTGAGTTACTAACTTTATTTTGAAATTAAAAGGCTTTTTCTAAACTAACTATATTTTGAAAAAGAATCAGAATTTATACCAAAAATATAAGAAAGATGACAAGATATAGAATGAGGATAAACCAGAAAGCAATAAATAATTAAAATATATATTCTCGTTTTCAAGTGAATCTACTATGTATCACTTTCAAAGAATTGAAAACATGAAACAAATAAATACAAATAAAAAATTTATAAAAATCTTATAAATTAATTTCTTAAAATTGATGCTATCCAATAAAAAAATTTAATAAGAAATGATTTTTTTTTAATTCTAACTTGAGAATATTTTTCATATTTTGAATCAAAATAAAATGGATTTACATATTGCCTTATTCTTTCAGAGATAGTACATTGATTGATCAGTAAATCTAATTCTTTTTGCGTTTGAATATCTTCTAATTTATGATCAATTTTTTGATTATGTTCTCTAACTTCATTAAAATAATCATTTTTAAATTCTGGAAAATCTTTATAATTTAAAACATTTTTTTTTAAAGAAATCCATTCTTTTAATGACATATTTTTTGAGAGTTGAGAAAGAACATCTTTTTTTTTCAAATATTCAATTAGTTCACTATCAATTGATGGAGAAGGTTTTTTTCTTAAATCAATTCTTTTCTCATAAATAATTAAAAGTTCTTCATCAGAATACTTCATAAAAAAGAGGCTGTTACAACTATAAGTTAGATCAACTTTCCAAAAATTACATTATTAACACAGACCTTAACACATTATCGCCTAAATTCTTGACCTATTATGCCTACTTTTGAAAGACGAAAATTAACGAAAACTTTTTTTATAAGCTTAAAAAACTAATATGATCGCATATGGTTTCTTATTAACTTGACTAGAAACTATCCTGGCAATAGTCGGGTGGATATTTGATGATAGTCCCTAACTGAAACTGATATAACAAAAAGACGAAATTTAGAAATATTCCCAACATAAAAATTTACTCTCTAAGACCCATTCTAAGGTGAATTTTGGGTTTGAAATTACCCAAATATAGTTGAAAGTAATGCAATCTATGTACTCTAATAAAAGGATATAAATGAAGGCAAGATCAGTTAGATAAAAACGAATTTAAGCAAGCAATGTTGAATCCTTTTAAAATCAATTTAAAAATGTATAAATTGAATTTGGAGGGTCATATAAGTCGTGATCATTTATCAATTTCTGGTAACTATACAGAGTGTATAATTTCAACTTCAACTATCAATAATCCATTTCAAAAATCTTGGATGGAAAGATAAGAAATCTGTATATCAATGGAGAAGTTTTAGTAAAAAGATAGAGATGGAGAATTCTAATTTTGCTTATGAAGTTATTAACCGCAAATTATATAGAATGTATCATCTAAATGGAAATCGTGTTTATTATTATCATTAACTCCTTTTAGATAAAGAACTTTCATGGAACATTTATGTAAAACTTCATTTAATCAAGGATTAAAAATTTAATACATTAGTCGCAATAAATTAAACAGTTATAATTCTTTGGATGCTCAAAGCATTCTTTGTACCATAAGTTCTTAATCTTAAGTGGACATTTCTCGATTTCTTTTGGAGTACCCTTCATCTTTTCTCTTGAATAATTAAATGCTTTTAAATATCTTTAAAGGATTGAAAATTAATTTAATAGTTTAATGAGACCTCCTAGATCTATGCTTTAATTATCATCCTGTTTTAACTTACTTAAAAGTTCGGTTTTAGGAAAAAATATGGATGAGTTAATAACTAATTAATCTTTTTATGATTTAAAAGGTAATAAAAATATTTAGAGAATTAAATAAATTTATTAATTCTTACCCAATATAAAGGAATAGTGCAAAACTTTTTAAAGCGAATAATTTAATAAAACGACAGTTCTGATTATTAACAAGAACAGTTTTGAACAACAAGATCTTCACTAATCCATCTTCTTAAAAATAAGGTAAATCAATTGCTCTAACCTCTTAGGAAAGAAAGTTAAGTTATCAGAAATTAAACTTCCGAGATTAATTTTGAACTTCTTTAAAAATAAAGCAGTTGGTAAAATTTGAAGAAGTGAATAATTACTTTTTACTATCAAAAGTAATTTTTAAAAGAACTCTTAATCTGATTATCAACTAAATCTTTCAATCATAACTAATAAAAAAGACTCCCATAGAAGTCTTTTTTAATGTCTTTAAAATAATATATAACTAAAAGTAAAAAGTATATAGATCGATTGTTTATTAATACTTCTCCCAAAACAAATAAAGATTTGAAAAATTATTTTTAGTATCAACAATTGCTGTAGTTGTTGAGACCAACTTCCATCCTTCAGAATTCCTTTTGTTGATAATTGATTTAATTTCAATTTCTTGTCTTTGAGTATTAGCATTTCCAACTGCGTAATAAATATCAAGATCATTTTCTAATTTTGTCATTTTTAAATATGCTGGTTTATTCAAAATTAATAGTACTCAATCTCTCTAATATATTTAAATGGATTCGATAGAGTATCTTGAAATAAATTATATACGGTTTTAGCTTCACCTCGAATTATACTTCGATTATTGCTAGTAAGTATTTGAATAATAGTTAATTTTGATATCAAAATTGAACTTAATTAAAAGTAAAGAGTAAAAAATAATTGGATATCTAGCATATAAAAAAATTAATTTGATCAAAGAATAATTAATCTTATTTAGATTAAGAATAAAAAACATCCAGAGATAAATCCACTTATATGACCGGTTAAACTTACGCCTGGTAAGAAGGAGAAAATCAATCCTATAAGACATATTGTCTTTGACATTTTTTGAATTTCAAAATTAGATTTCAAACTAATTTGTTTGCCTAAAAAATAATTTTTTCCATGAAAAGAGCTTAATAATAAGAATCCAAATAAAGCATAAATTATTCCACTAAATCCTAAAGCGGCATAATTCAGATAGATATTAAAAAAATACGATAAGATCTTTTCATAAGACCAGATAATAAGGAAATTTAAAAAAGAACAAATTAGAATAAATTTCAAATAAAAAAATCTGCTTTGAATACCAAGTCTGATCAAAAAATATCTTGTGATAACTATTCCTCCAAGATTACTTAACAAATGATTTAAATCTGCATGGACTAGAGTTGAGGTTAAAATCCTATAAGGTTGATCACTAATTAATCTTGGGACATAGTATAAAAATTCTTTATCAAAAACTCTAATTAAATCTGTAAAAATAAAAACTGAGATTAAAAAAAATCCACTAATAATATACTGCCAATCATATTGTGATATTGAATTCTTAGAAGGCATTTTTTATTTTTATAAAAGAAATATTTTTTTAATATCTTATATTTAATTTACCTTTAGTATAATTTCCAATAAGCACTTGTTGGATAATCTATACATTCTTTAACCCAGAAATCTTGCTTTGCTTCTTTAAGTAATTTGTAATTAAAATCATCAATTATCAACATATCTTAAGTTGCATTTCTAAGAGCATTTAGCGGAGTTATGAGTTTCATAAAACCCCCTAAATCTCTAATCTTTAATTATCCGATATATCTTAATTTTTAACTTTCATCATTTAGATAATTAATAAATCTAAATTTTAAAAATAAATTTTATAATTTATTAATGGATTTATTTATTACATCAATAAAGGGCAAATTAGTTCAAAATAATAAAGTTTTGAAAAATACGAAACTTTTTATCCCTAAAGAAAAATACATTAAAGGAGATTTAACAACTACTGCCTCAATTAAAAATATTCAATCAATATCTGAATCAATTTTGGATATATTTATAAGACCGATGGGTTTAAATATTTTTTTTATAGAAATGCTAGAACTTATTCAAATAGATATTGGTAAGAAATATATTAATGGAGAATGTCCTCCAAATAGAGACAAAGATAATTTAACGAGAGGATGGAGTTATTTGGTGGCAGGCGTAATGCATAGATTTTTCCATAAAAATTTTGATTTATATAAAGTCTTATGCCCTCTTGATAAAAACATGAGGGATTATCACTGGTGGCTAGAATCTAAATGTAGAAATTATGTGATTGATCTCACTGAAGAGCAATATTTAAATGAAGGAATTATAAATATTAGAGAAAATGGTCAAATGACAAAAAGTATGGGTCACTCCTATGGGAATAAAACAAAATACATGGCGTATATTATCGCAACTAGAAATTATCCAAATGCAGTAAAAATTCAAGATATAAAATCAAGTTCTTATATAAAATAATTAACTTCTTCTAATTTAAATCTTTCGAATAAATTAAACATATCCATTACTTATAGTTGGAGATTCTTCATAACAATACATGATACAAGATTCAGATTTGAACAATTTTCTATAGTCATCATGCAATCTTTCAGTTGCAAACTTTTCTTTTGTTTTCAAAGCATGTCTTATCAAATCCATCTCATTGAATTTTCGATTAAGAATGGTGAAAGGAGTTGTAAGTTTCATAAGTTCTCCTAGATCTTTTTTATATTATCTCTCAATTTATATTTGATTTGTAGAGTGTTTTTGCTCAAGTAATAATGCTTTGTGGTTCTCAGCACTATATTTCTCGAATTGATAGCAGTACAAAGGATACAAGATTCACAGGTACTTCAAAGTAACACTCATTTAGGAAAAAAAGTTCAAGACTTGAAAGGGGCAAACATATGCCCCTTTATTTTTGCTCATTTAAAACAAATGTATGAACATAAAAGTATCTCTATGAACATTTCAAGATAATGCTTTCATAAAAAAGGGCCCTATTTCTAAAAGTCTTTTTCTGGTTCTACTGAATCAAGTGTTTCATTGGTTCCACTGTTTTAGTAAAACCTCTTCTACACACAAATCGATATTAATGGAATTCTTTTTTTGAGGGAATATTAGATGTGAGATGATTAAATTAGCACAAATGAGTAACACTTATAAAATTCAAGTCATTAAAAACACCCTAATCTTTTGAATCGGGGCGTTTAGTGATCAGAAATTAGTGTGTGAGGAGTTTTCTTATGTATCTAATCTAATCCTAAAATTATTAAATTACTGCAGTATTAATTACTAATTAATCTTTTTAAGATTGACAGGATATGAAAGAATACTGGACTAATAAAACTAGACCATAATGTCATCATTCGTTTAGACATTTTCTTTCAGGACCTAGACATAAAAATAAAAAAAAAGTCGCCAAGTAGGTGACTTTGCATGACTTTTCAAGAAAAAGAAACTACCCGGCGGTTGTGCGATTAACGAAATAAGTCTTGGTATGACATGATTGGTCATAACATATATGAAAGAAATTAGGAAATGGACGAATATTTTGACGAAAAAATTAGTTTTTTATCTTTTTTATTTTTTCTAAATTCCATTTATCAAATATTAATTTCATTTCTCTTTCGTAGTTTCTTACTTTCTTTGCGAATGGTAGTTGTTGAATAATTATTCCAAAGGGAAATTTTAAAAAAGAAGAAACATAAACAATATAAAACTCGATAAATGAAGGTTTTGGTGGGAGAGGTAAATTTTTTAAATATGCCCAATCAATGCATGATTTTAGTTGCTTATCACTAGCGATAATATTTTTTTTACATCTCCACCAAGAAAATAAATAAATGCAAATAAAAATCGGTAGTGGAAGGAGTCGCAACATTAAAGATCAAGGATAATTTTTCTTCTCATTGATTCCTCTTTGATAATAAATGAATAGTTTAGTTTTTATGGGAATTCTGCTTATTGAATTATCATTTAGGCAAATTAAATTATAAGATCAATACCTTATGGAAGGAACTGTTTATGTTCTCACTAATCCAGCAATGACAAATATGGTAAAGATTGGAAAAATGACAAGAAATGTAGAACTTAGAATTGCTGATCTATATTCAACTGATGTTCCTCTTCCTTTTGAATGTGAGTATGCAGCGAAGGTGAAAGATGTAGATGAGACAGAAAAAGCATTTCATATAGCATTTTTTCCAAATAGAGTTAATCCCAAAAGAGAGTTTTTTTCATATTGATCCTGAAGAGGCAATTGCAGTTTTAGAACTTATGGCGATTGAAGATGTTACTCATATAGTTCAAAAAGAAGCAGAAAGTGTAGATATTGAAGCAAATATATCTTCTGAAAGATTCAAACAAAAAAATAGACCAAATATGAATTTTATTGATATGGGTATGGAGATTGGTGAAATATTAACCTTTGAAAGAGATCAAATTGAGTGTTCAATTTATTAACCAAATAGAGTTAAATATCTCGATGAAATTTACTCACTTACAGGTTTAACCAAAAAATCACTAGGAGAAGATGGAACTCGTAGAAGAAGGCGAGGAACTAAATGGTGGTTCTATAAAGGTAAGAATCTAGTCGATATCTACAACGAAACTTATTAAATGGATTAATAATGAGGTGGTTCTGATTCATCTGGAGGGGAATAGGTATCCTCATCATCACCTTTTTTCTTCCTTTTGAAATACTCTTCGGATGGATCTAATCCATCATTATCGTAATTGTGTTCTTTTTCATTAAAAAAATTATTATTCATTAAATTGATTTTTTAGACCTTATTCATAACAATCTTAAATCAATATTCTTGATCCATAAAGCACTTCTACTCAGGTATTAATACACTATGAATTTCAAATCAAAAGGAGGATAATAAAAGAGTAGAGATCATGGAGGTTTTATGAAACTCACTACTCCGTTCACTGCCCTTAGAAATGCAACTTCAGATATGTGGAGAATGCATGATTTTAATTACAAATTACCTAAAGAAGCAAAGCAAGATTACTGGGATAAAGAATGTATTGATCATCCAACTAGTGCTCACTGCAAAGTTTATTAATTTAAATTTTTTATTGACCTAACTTTTATTTTTACCCTCATAAAAAGGGAAAAAAGAACCAATAAATAAAACAAAGATCCCTATTAGATATATAAACGGTTCTATAAATGATGGAATCAAATCTCTATATTTCACGAGGATATCTACGAAGAGGTATTGGGAACTTGCTCCCCATAATAAAAACCCTAAAAAATATCCAAATATAGTTGATATATCTGAATTTAGATTGTAATTACTCAATAAGAAATGAAATTTAAATGCTCCTTTTCTTTGACAATATTGTTGAGATAAGAGTGCTATGAATAAACCAACATTCCATAGTTGACCCAATCCACTTTGTCTGCCTATATCTCCTATTAAGTGAAATACCCCAAAGATAAAAGTTAACCAAGGTAGATAAGGTAAAAGAATTTTATAGAAGTTAATTTTCATAATTCCAATAATCTCATATACCTAAGAAAAAAATCATCAAAAGATTAATTAGTTATTAATACTGCAGTAATTTAATAATTTTAGGATTAGATTAGATACATCAGAAAACTCCTCACACACTAATTTCTGATCACTAAACGCCCCGATTCAAAAGATTAGGGTGTTTTTTAATGACTTTTTAAATAAATGGCACATGTGACAGTTAAGTTACATTCCATTGCCCCCTTCCACAGAAAAAGAATATGTGGCATAACTTATACATGTGTGTAGGAGTGGTTTTACTGAATCAGTGGAAACAAGGATACACTTGATTCAATAAGACCTTACAAAAGACCTCTAGAAATAGAGGTCTTTTTTTTATATCTTAGAAGTGATAAAAATAGGACCAATATTTTTAATAAAAGACGAATAAACGACCCATAGAATTGCACTTCAATGTCATCATTCGTCTAAACATTTTCTTTCAGAACCTTGATATAGTAAGAAATTTATTCAATTAATAACTCTTTGGCCAATAACGAGTTTTATCATACTCACATATTAATTCGCCTTTATACGTTAAAGAATATCTTGCTATTCCTACACCATAACGTATATTTTTACTTTAAAATTCTGCTGAATTG
>CACNYU010000011.1 GCA_902624785.1 uncultured Prochlorococcus sp. | reverse complement strand
AATTTTATTCATGATTATGATGTACAAATAATTGGTGGATGTTGTGGGACAACACCTGAACACATAAAATATTTATCTTCAATTATTTCTGAACTAAAAAATAACAATTTATTAAAAAACAAAGAAAAAGTTAATTCATTTATACCCTCATCTTCTTCTATCTATAATTCAGTACCTTATAAGCAAGACAATTCAATATTAATTGTGGGAGAAAGATTAAATGCAAGTGGGTCAAAAAAAGTAAGAGACTTATTGAATAAAGATGATTGGGATGGTCTTATTTCCATTGCTAAACAACAACAGAAAGAAAATGCACATGTACTAGATGTAAATGTTGATTATGTTGGCCGTGATGGGGTAAGAGATATGAAAGAGATTACTTCAAGATTAGTAACTAATATTAATTTACCTTTAATGATTGATTCAACTGAAGCCGACAAAATGGAAAGTGGATTAAAGACTGCTGGAGGAAAATGTATTATAAATTCTACTAATTATGAAGATGGTGAGGAAAGATTTAACAGTGTTATGAATTTAGCAATTAATTACGGAGCAGGTTTAGTAATAGGGACTATAGATGAAGATGGAATGGCAAGAACTTCGGAAAAAAAATTTACTATTGCTGAAAGAGCTATAAATAATATTAGAAGTTATGGGATATCTGATCATGAAATATTCTTTGATCCCCTAGCCTTACCAATTTCCACGGGAATTGAAGAAGATAGGTTAAATGCCAAGGAAACCATATTGGCAATTAAAATGATTAGAAATAAAATTAATAATTGCCATATAATCCTTGGAATTTCAAATATTAGTTTTGGTTTATCCCCTCTAGCAAGGATAAATTTAAATTCCATATTTTTAGATGAATGTATAAAAGCCGGTCTTGACTCTGCAATACTTGCTCCAAATAAAATATTGCCCTTATCAAAAATCAGTGATGAAACAAAAAAAGTATGTTTAGATCTTATTTACGATAAAAGAATTTTTGAAGATAATATATGTATATACGACCCACTAGTAGAGTTAACAAAAGCATTTGAAGATTTAACCGTTAAGGATATAAATAAACTTGGAGAAAATAAAGAAAATCTATCTATTGAAGAAAAATTAAAAAACCATATAATTGACGGAGAAAAAATAGGATTAAAGGATTTATTAAATAAATCTCTAGAAAAATATAAACCTCTTGAAATTATAAATACCTTTCTTCTAGATGGAATGAAAGTTGTAGGAGATTTATTTGGATCTGGGCAAATGCAATTACCTTTTGTATTGCAGTCCGCTGAAACCATGAAATTTGCAGTTTCAGTACTAGAACCATTTATGGAAACTACAGAAAATACTTCCTCAAAAGGGAAATTCTTAATAGCAACTGTAAAAGGTGATGTTCATGATATTGGAAAAAACTTAGTAGATATTATCCTTACTAATAACGGTTATGATGTAATAAACCTAGGAATAAAGCAAGACGTTAATTCCATAATTGAGGCCCAAAAAATACATAAAGCAGATTGCATTGCTATGAGCGGTTTATTGGTAAAATCAACCGCTTTTATGAAGGATAATCTAGAAGCATTTAATGAAGCAAAAATTAAAGTACCGGTAATTCTTGGAGGGGCTGCCCTGACGCCAAAATTTGTAAATGAAGATTGTAGTCAAATTTATGAAGGAAAGATTCTTTACGGGAAGGATGCTTTTACTGATCTTAAATTTATGAATGAATATATGAAAAATAAAAAAATAGGAAACTGGTCTGATAACGAAGGTTTTATAAATAAAGAAGGTGTAACAATAAACTTAGCAGAAACAAAATCAAATAAAAATGATTTGGGAAGACCAAATAAAACTAGAACTATTAAAAAGATATCAAAGAAAACTATAACTACAGATAGATCCTCATATGCAATTGAAGAGAAACCAATAGAACCTCCATTTTGGGGATCTAAAATATTAAGGAGTGAAGAAATTGAAATTGAAGAACTTTTATTTTATCTTGATAAAAAAGCACTTTTTAGCGGACAGTGGCAAATTAAAAAGAATAAAGATCAAACAGTTGAAGAATATAACAATTACTTAGATTCTTACGCAGAATCTTTACTTAAGAAATGGATCAATATTATTAATGATAAAAATTTGATTAGACCTCAAGCAGTTTATGGTTATTTTAAATGCGGAAGAATTCGAAACAGTATTATTTTATTTAAAGATAATGAAATTGAACAATTAACAAAATTTGAATTTCCAAGACAAGTTTCTGGAAGTAAATTATGCATAGCAGATTTTTATTGTGATCTTATTGAAGGAAAACCTACAGATTGTTTTCCAATGCAAGCCGTAACAATGGGAGAAATAGCCAGTAAATATGCACAAGAGTTATTTAATAGTGATAAATATAGTGATTATTTAATTTTTCATGGTTTAGCGGTACAACTAGCTGAAGCATTAGCTGAATTTATACATGCAAAAATTAGAAACGAATGTGGTTACCCTGATTTCAAAAATATATCTAATAAAGAAATACTTTCACAAAAGTATCGAGGTTCAAGATATTCATTTGGTTATCCGGCATGTCCAAAGGTTTCTGATTCAAAAACTCAACTATTATTGCTAAATGCTGATCGTATAAATCTTACTATGGATGAATCTGAACAATTACACCCAGAACAAAGTACAACTGCAATAGTGTCTCTTCATTCAAAGGCTAAATATTTTAGTACTTAAATAATCATTCTTAAATTAATTTCTTTCTAAGGATTCTATAACCTCTTGTTGAAATTCTTCCATTAATTCATTATCGCTTAAATCAATTCCCTCACCAGCAGCATTCTGAATTAATTCGAGATAAAAGTTAGCGCCATCACTTACCAGAAATTCCATTGCAGAATCCTCTTCATTTTCCTTGAAAGCTTCGTATAACGCTTTAAAAGCACTATCTTCGGTAAATTCCCAATCCATAAATTTAAGAATGCTTCTATAGAATTTTTAACTCTTTACCCCCCTTACTCGTCAACCTTATTTAATGAGAATGTCGTAGTATTTATTATTTATTTACTTTTTTTTATAATAAAATTAAATACTTATTAAAGAATGGAAAAAAATGTTTTAGGAGAAAAGCTTAAGATTTGTAGCTGTAAACCTTTAACAGGTTGGTTCAGAGACGGATTTTGTAAATACGATCTATATGATAGTGGTAATCATTCAATATGTTGTGTTATGAATGATAACTTTTTAAATTACAGCAAATCTCAAGGAAATGATTTAACTACTCCAATGCCAGAATTTTCATTCCCTGGTTTAAAAAGTGGAGATCATTGGTGTATATGTTTAGAACGATGGAAAGAAGCTAGAGATGATGGATTAGCACCTTTAGTTATATTAGAGGCCACAAATATTATTGTCTTAAATTCATTGAAATTAAATGAGTTAAAAAAATATCAATATATTACTGACAAATAAAAAATTGTTATCCTTATTTTTTACAATATAAATTATTGCTTATATTTTTCTTGATAATTTTTAAATGACGAAAGAAATATATTGGGAAAAGGCTTTAAAAAAAACAAATTTTTCCATAAATTCTAAAAGCTTATTTCCCCTAAAGACAACTGACATTACAAAAAATCTTTATAAAGGTAATGATTTTATTATACGTGAATTAGATATCACTAAATTTAAGAAAAATACTTTAATAGGACCCAAAATTAATCCATTCAAACCGTGGGATAATAACTTAGAAATAGATGCTATAGGAAATTACCACCATTTAATACTAAATAAATATCCAGTTCAGCTAGGACATTTACTCTTAATTACAAATGAATGGAAAGAACAAAATGGATGGATAGATATAAATGATTGGGATGCTATAAAAGAAGTTAATAAAGATACCACAGGCTTGTGGTTTTTTAATAGTGGCCCTTTGGCAGGAGCAAGTCAACCTCATCGACATATTCAATTATTAAGGAGAGATACGTCAGAATTATCCTGTCCTAGAGAAGAATGGATTCTAAATTTTAATAATATAAATTATAAAAATAAAAAATTCTGTAAAAATATAATAATAAAACAATTCTCAAAATCATTAAATGAAGAAAATGTTCATGAGATTTACAATGACTTATTAAGTAAATTAGGTCTAGGAGAGCCTAATATGGATAAAAAACCTAGATTTCCATATAACTTGATTTTTACAAATAATTGGATGATATTAATAAAAAGAAAATTAGATAATTTTTACGGTATAAGTATTAATGCTTTAGGATTTGCCGGTTATATATTAGTAACAGAAGAATCTGACCTTAAGTTTTTAAAAAATTATGGCCCAGAAAAATTATTAGAAAATTTTTTATGAATATTTAATCTTGTTTGTCTCTTTCAATTTGCTTTTCGAGAACTTCTATTGAAGCTAAAACTGAAGCGGTTTTTCTCTCTAAAGAATCTTTTAGATTATTAAGCATTTCTAACTTCATATTTTGAAAGAAACTTTTAGATTCCTTTGAAGATTTTGATGTACAGAATAACACTTTTATGATATAAAAACTTATCATAATTAAGAAAAATTTTAAAAGTGGAAAATTTCCATATTAATTTTGCTAGGAATGAGATAATTCTTTCCAGTCTAATATCAGACTAATACTGAGTCTAGAAATTGGTCTAATATTTGACAGGTAATATAAAAATTAAGATAGTTGCTAAGATCTTATATAGAATAAGACTAATAATAAGTCCGGGAATAAGTCTCATCCAAGATAAAATATAATTTTCAAAGTATAAACCTCAACAATACAACTAACAAATATCAAAGCTAGTTGATAACAATCATAAAATATACGCGAAGGTTTTCCTGGAATACAAAATAGTATTACTATTCTTATATAAGACTATATATAAGTCTATAAGTAAGTCCTGAATTAGACAAGGTAGATAGTCATTACCTCAAGCGAGGCAATAAATATGTCCTGTTTTTGTCCAATTAATACTTACCCGCTTAGAACAGTTGCAATTAAATAGATCTTCCATGAGAAGAACTGTCTTAATGGCAGTACTCAAGGTTAAACTTAAATTAGCCATTAAAATAATTCTAAATTTTCCGCAGTTATTTTATTCGATGCAAGTACAAGAATTATTACCGCAAGAAATTTAAAATTTATGCTTATTATTTATCTCAGAATAGACTAATATAAAGACTAATAATGAGTCTATTCTAATACTTTTGAGAAGACTTAATACCTTATTTTTGCAGAATATTTATTTTCAATGTTCGAAATGATATTAGTATTTAGTTCTGTAATTTCAGAATCCTTAAGAGTCCTATTATGATCCCTGTAAGAAAGTCTAAAAGTATAACTAATATTATCTTTACCTAATGATTCATCTGAATATATATCTACAAGATTGACATTTTCCAATAATTTTTTTCCAGATTTTCTTATAGATGTAATTATCTCACTCATTAGATATTTTTTATTAAAAATTAAATTTATATCACGCTCAATTTTCGGAACTGTTGGATAATTTATAAAACTTGGATTCCATTTATTCTTTCTTGTGCAAGCTTCTGAGATAGTTTTAAGTTTAATACTAAAGATATATATATTTTTATGATTATTTTTCTCCATATGATACCTTGGATGAATTTGACCAAAATATCCTGATTCTTTACCCTCTATAAATAACAATGATGTTCTACCTGGATGTAAAAAATCTACTTTATCTGTAGTTTTATCAAGTATTGAAATTTTTAATGAATCTAAAGATTCCCTTAATTTTCCTCTCGCTTCAAAATAATCTAAATCCTTTTCTTTACCTGAATTATCCCATAACTCAAATTTATTATTACCACAAATTGCACCATTAATAAATTCTTCTTCTACAAACAAATTATTATTATCTTTAAAAATTTTACCTATTTCAAAAATCCAACAATTTTTACTTCCATTGTTAATATTTTGATTTACTATTTTAATATGTTCCTCCCATAAATTATTTCTTAGACAACTTGTCTCTTTTAACAAAGGATTTGCGATCTTGATCCTTTTATTATTATCGTTTGGTACCAAGGAATAAGTTAAGACTTCATTAAAACCTGAATGTATAAATCCCTGTCTAATTTTTCTTATTGAATTCTGTAAGTTTGTTAATTTACCTGGAATAAGTGGATTAGGGATATTCTCATCGAACATGTCATAGCCAATTAATCTTGCTATCTCTTCAATCAAATCTATTTCTCTGAAGAGATCTTGAGCTCTATTAGGAATTACTTCAACATCCCATCCGTAATCTTTATTTATTAAAGTACAGCCAATCAATTTAAGCTTATTAGTTATTTCTTTATCATTTAAATTTCTTTTAATTAAATTATTAGTATTCTTATCTTTTATTGGCCCTAATATCTTGTGAATCCTATCTCTACGTAATTTTATTAATTTATAATTATCACTAATATCCCCTGAAATAAACAGCATTTGGTTTGATATATTAAAAAATTTACTAAACAATTTTATAGCTCTTTTGACTGAAGGTATTGTATTTTTATTTGAAATACCCTTTTCAAAACGACTACTAGATTCAGTTCTTAAACCAATTTCCTTGGACGATTTTCTAATGGAAGTAGGATTAAATACAGCGGCTTCCAAGAATATTGAAGTAGTCGCATCAGTAACAGAAGTTTCATTTCCACCAATTACTCCTGCGATTGCAATTGGTACATCTGCACATGTAATTACAGTAATATTTTCATTTAATTTATAAATTTTATTATCTAAGCCATTAAGAATTTCACCATCTTTAGCATCTCTAATTCCAAAATCATTTTGTGATACAGCTTTACCTATTAACTTTGATAATTTATCTTTATCAAATGCATGTAATGGTTGCCCCTGTTCTAAAAGTATGTAATTAGTTATGTCAACAATTAAATTAATAGACTTAATATTTGATTTCTCTAATCTATCTCTTAACCATTTTGGCGATATCTTTTTACCGTTAACATTATTAATAGTTGTTATGGAATAAATTGAATCATTATTCATTGAGTTAGTCTTTGTTATTTTCGGCTGAAATTCACTTATTGGTAAATCTTCTGAGATTTCAGGATTATTTAGTTTAGTTTGTAAAAGTGCAGATACCTCTCTAGCAATACCAATCATTGACATTCCATCTGGTCTATTAGCAGTAATAGCTAATTCATATATAAAGTCACAAAGATCTAATAATTCTGAAATTGGTGTACCTAATTTATGTTTTTGAACGACTGATTTTTCAACTATGGCTATACCATTACTTTTCTCTTCAAATCCAAGTTCTTCAAGTGAACAAATCATGCCTTCGCTATGTACACCTCTTATTTCACTTGCTTTTATAGTTAAATCAACTTTTTCTAAATAGGTGCCTATAGTTGCAACATATACATAAATATTTGCTCTAACATTTTTTGCTCCGCAAATTATTTGTAATTGTTCATTACCAATATCAACTTTACATATAGATAATTTATCTGAATTATTATGTTTTACTGCTGACAATACTTTTCCCAATACTATACCTTTATATTTAGATGAAGTATCAACTAATGATTCGACTTCAAAGCCACCAGTTGATAGTTTTTCGGATAGTTTTTCAGGCGTAGTATTTATCTCGACTAGCTCTTTTAACCAATTTTGAGAAACTTTCATATTTATTTTTAATTTATTCTAAAAGATTGAGTAGGTACTTTCAAAATAGTTTGATGAACCTGTACAATAGAAAATTATACATTAAAAGTATTATTTAAAAATGGCGAAAAAGGGTACGAGAATAGTAGTTACACTAGAATGCACAGAGTGTCGTAGTACACCAGCTTCAAAGATGCGTAAACCAGGAGTATCAAGGTATACAACTGAAAAAAATCGTAGAAATACTACTGAAAGATTAGAATTAAAAAAATTCTGTCCTCAATTAAATAAAATGACTATTCATAAAGAAATTAAGTAAAAGAAAGATTATGTCAAATTCAATTTTTAAAAAACAACTTTCTCCAATCAAGCCTGGCGATCCTATTGATTATAAAGATGTAGAGCTATTAAAGAAATTTATAACGGAAAGGGGCAAAATACTTCCGAGGAGAATGACTGGCTTAACGGCGAAACAACAGAGAGATCTAACATTGGCTGTTAAGAGAGCGAGAATAGTAGCATTACTCCCGTTTGTAAATCCTGAAGGTTAAAAGCAATACTTATTTGAAAGATTTAACAAATTTAAAGACTTTTATTATTGACTCTAAAAATCCTATTGAAATAGATGATGCTATTTCCTTAGAAATTAATAATGATGTAAGAAATATATGGATACATGTAAGCTATCCATCAAAATTATTTGAATTTAATTCAGAGATTGATATTAATGCTAAAAAAAGATCTTCAAGTTTGTACCTAGTAGATAAATGCATATCAATGCTCCCAAAAAATATAATTGAGCAATCGAACTTAAAGAAAAATAAATTATCTGAAACATTAAGTGCTTGTATAGAACTAAATGAAAATGGTTCCATTAAAAAATATAAAATTTTAGAGACACTTATTAAACCAAACTATGAATTTACATATGAAGATACTAATGAAATCTTAGAATTGGAACCTAAAGAAGAGTATGAATTAATAATATTAAATAAATTATTAAAGAAAAGTTTTAATTATAGAAAAAAGAATGGTGCGATAACATTTAATAATAGATATACAAAAATTTTACATCATAATAATAATACAATTTCATTTGAAACAACTGAAATAACTCCAGCTCATAACTTAGTATCCGAAGCTATGATTTTGATGGGAAATATTACCAGTGAATATCTTTGGAAAAATAATATTCCTTCACCTTTTAGAACGCAAAAGATAAATTGTGATCCCAAAAGTATATTGGAGCGAAACTTTAATAGCCCAATTAAATATATTATTCTTAAACAATTCATTGGCAAAAGTTTTATATCATTAAAAGCTGGTAAACATGAAACTCTTGGATTAGATTCTTATGTTCAAACGACATCTCCCTTAAGAAGATATCTTGATCTACTTGTTCAAAGACAGTTATATTTATATATAAATAATAAAGAAATCTTAAATGAGGAAATTGTTAACAAAGAAATAGAGTTAAGTAACATAAAACAAAAAGAAAATAATAATATAATAAAAGAAAATAAACTTTTTTATCTTAAAATATATTTTAATAATACAAATAATATATTACATAAAATAATATTTATTAGGTGGATAAATCATAAAAAAAATATTGCATTAGTTTTCTTTAGTTCATATAATTTAGAGTTATTAATAAAGTTGTATATATCTATAGATACATTTCCTAACAAAATTTATAAAATTAAATATAACCATAATCACAATTCAAATCTTTTGGAATTTATAAATTAAGTCAGGATTAATTTTGAATTAATAATTTGTTAGTATTAAAAAAAAATAACTTGATGAATTTTATTATCACTACACCTTTATATTATGTAAATGATAAACCTCATTTGGGTAGTGTTTATACAACAATAATTTGTGATTCAATAGCGAGATACAAAAGATTGAGAGGAGAAAAAGTGCTTTTTATAACAGGGGTAGACGAGCATGGTTTAAAAATTCAAAGAACTGCATTTAATAATGGAGTCTCTCCAAAGGAACATTGTGACGAGATTTCTGAAATTTTTAAAAAAAATTGGCTTAAATGGAATATCTCATTCAATAAATTTATTAGAACAACATCTCCAGAGCATGAAAAAGTTGTTCATGAATTTTACGAAAAAGTAAAAGCATCAAATGATATTTATATGGGGGAGCAGAAAGGTTGGTACTGTGTTGGCTGCGAAGAGTTTAAAGATAATCCAGATAATTCGCCATCGTATAAGTGTCCCATTCATAAAAAGAATCTAGAGTGGAAAAATGAGAATAATTTGTTTTTTCGTCTATCAAAATATCAGAAGGCTATAGAGGAATTGATTCAAGACCCAGAATTTATTGAACCTAAAGAGAGAAGAAATGAAATTATTAATTTTGTCTCTAAAGGTTTAAAAGATTTCTCAATTTCTAGAACGAATTTAGATTGGGGAATTAGGGTTCCTGATTACATAAATCACACATTTTATGTATGGTTCGACGCACTTCTTGGATATGTGAGTTCTATTTCATCAGATGATAATAAATATTCCTTAGACTCATCAATAGAATCGGGATGGCCTGCAAATGTTCATATTATTGGTAAGGATATACTTAGATTTCATGCAATCTATTGGCCAGCTATGCTTATCTCTGCTGGAATGAAACCTCCAAAAAAAATATTAGGGCACGGATTTTTAACAAGAGAAGGTCAAAAAATGGGTAAGAGTTTAGGTAATGTATTAGATCCTGAAAATTTACTCAAGAAATATGGTGAGGAGTCGGTAAGGTGGTATCTACTCAAAGATATCTCCTTAGGAAGTGATGGAGACTTTCAAGATAGAAGGTTTGTGGACATCATTAATAATGATTTAGCGAATACAATTGGAAATTTATTAAATAGAACTACTTCAATGTCCCGCAAGTGGTTTAACAATCAAACACCACCTTTGAGCGAAAAGAATAATAACGAACTCATTACATTAGCAAATAAATCTACAAAAAATTTTTTAACTTATTTTGATAATTTTAAAATAGACAAAGCATCAAATGAAATATTAGTATTTGCAACTAATGTAAATCTATACCTTAATAAAAAAGAACCTTGGTCATTAATTAAAGATGATAAAAATATAAATGAGGTTAAATTAATTATTTATAATGTTCTAGAAGCAACAAGAATTATTGGTACTCTTATAAGGCCTATATTGCCCGAATTTTCTATAAAAATTTTATATCAATTGGGAGAAAATAATATAGAAAATAAAGATTGGGAAGAAAATTTGAAGTGGGGCTTATTACCAGAATCAAGAAGTTTGCCAAAACCTATTCCTATTATTAATAAATTAGATTATGAATAAATTCTTTTACTTAATTTGTATCTTTACTTCCATGTTCATAACAAGTTGTAATGTGAGTACAAAGAAAGTAGATAAATCGATTCTAATAATTGAAAAATTTAATTTAAATCATTATTCTAAAAATGGAAGTAAATTGTATATGCTAGAAACTCCATATTCAGTATTTAATCAGACAGATCAATCTTATTTATTAAATAAAACTAATATTAAATTATTTGATGACGAAAAAGTAAAGTTTAATGTTAATTCTGATAGTGCAAAATTACTTAATAATAAATTTTTGGAATTAAAAGGAAATGTTGAAATAAATGATTTTAATAACGATAAAACTATAATTAAATCTAATAACTTATTTTGGAATATTGACAAATCGGAGTTTATTTTAGAAGGTAATGTGACACTAGTAAATAATTTTATTAATCTAAGTTCTAGTAGAGCTATTTTTGATAAAAAAGAGGATATTATTTTATTTTATAATCCCATTAAATATAATTATAAAGATGAAGAAGGTATTAGAAAATATAATATAAGTTCAGAAAATGCTTATTATAATATTTCAACAAAGGATGTTACATTTGAATCAAAAAATGATAAAGTTAAATCAAAATTAATTTTCTAGAAATTATTTTCTTTAAATATTATTTGAAGTTTCTTTGACCAATTTAAAATCCATTTTTCATCTGATTTTGTAAAACATCTAGTCGACCAACCCCCAATTAAAATAAAACATATTTTATTTATTGGGATGACTAATACTGATGGAACATCTTTACAAAAATCATCAAATTCTTCACTACCTGGATAAAATTTAGTGTTTACAAGTGAAATAAACTTATTTTCTTTCAAACATCTTAAACATATATCTTTTGGAATAAAATTTTTATTTGAAACTATACCTCTCTTAAGTATATTTTTCCCATTATTGTTAATTAAAATTGTTGCTGCAGCAGTAGAAGTTAAAATTGCTTCAGAACCCCAAGCTAATTCATCAAGTAACACTTTAGGAATGGATGAATCATAAATAAAACCATTTTCTCCTTTTAAAGAAACCTTTTCACCACTAATAGGAGAAATTCTTTTAAATAAAAAACCAATCAATATTATGATTATTGAGGATATAGCTGCTAATACTTGAGCTCTTTCAATTTCAGGGCTTATTTGATTAATAAAAGCAAAATTAATTAGTTGCAATGAAAAAAGAATTGATCCAATGATTATTAAATTTTTGCCATTAAAGTTCATAAAATCCTTAAAAGTAAAAATTTTAGATTATAAATTCATTTTATTTAATTTAAATGCCACAAAACTAACAATAATAGTTTTAATATATACATGAAATTAATTTATGAAATGAAAAAGTTCCTTAATAAAACATTCTCTACTATTTCTTTAATAATTCTTTTAACTTTTGCTCCTATTCAGAGTTTTGCAATAAGTAGTACATCCCTTTTTGATAACTTTTTAGTATCACAACAAAAAACAATTAATTACGAAAAAAGTCAACCATCAGCAATAGATAATCCTGTTGTAGATCCAAATTTTAATGTTATGAGAACAACTGATATGGAATCTTCATCTACTGCAACTTACATAGTAATTGCATTGTTACTTATTGCTTCTATAGTCCCTTTAGCTACTTGGTATTTTTCAAGATCTAGCACAAATTAATAAAAAGTATTTTAATGAGTCATATAATATTAGTCAGTGGTGGCGCTAAAAGTGGTAAAAGTGAATTTGCAGAATATTTAGCAAGTAAAGAAAAAAATGTAACTTATATTGCTTTATCTGAAAATCGACCTAACGATAAATTATGGAATGAAAAGGTTAAAGCTCATCAGTTAAGAAGGCCTACAAGATGGAAATTAATTGAAACTGAAAACTTAATCCCAATGATTAAAGTTGACAAAGGTGTTCTACTTGTTGATTCATTGGGAGGATTTATTGTTAATACCTTAAAGAATAAAGATGATGAGTGGAATAATTGTTTAAATAAACTTTTGGATTATTTGTCTTCATATAAGAGCAAAATTATTATTGTTGGAGAACAGACTGGTTGGGGATTAGTTTCTGAATATGAGGTGGGGAATCTTTACACCGATAGATTAGGAATTTGTCTGAAGGAAATTACAAAGATTTCCAAAGAAAATTGGATTACTATTAATGGCAAAGCTATAAAATTAGATGATATGTTTTTTGAGATCCCATAAATATTGGAAATATCATTATTTGAACCACGAATACCTCAAAACACCGGGAGTATTGCAAGAACCTGTGCAGCATTTGACATAACACTGAATTTGATAGAGCCATTAGGATTTCAGATAAATGATAAATACCTTAAAAGAGCAGGTTTGGATTACTGGCACTTAATGAAAATTATTAATTATCCAGATTTTGATGTGTTTAAAAAAGCAAAAGAAAATAATAGGATAATTTCATTTAGTAAAAAAAATGGCATCTATCTTCGCGACTTTAAATTTCAAAAAAACGACATTCTCTTGTTTGGGAGAGAGGATAATGGACTTCCAGATCAAATCATAGAGAAAACCCAAGCATTAGTATCTATATATATGCCTAATAAAGCGTCAGAATTAAATAACAATATTGGGGTAAGAAGTTTAAATCTTTCGGTAGCATGTGGCATAGCATTATATGAGGCACATAAACAAATAAATAAAATATCTCATAAATAATACTGTCGATGATTTATATTATTAGTAGGTCTCGGTAGCTCAGCTGGTTAGAGCGGCGGATTCATAGCCCGCAGGTCGCGTGTTCAAGTCACGCTCGAGACATTTAAATAATTAATAATATTAATTATTTTTAGAATTAATTCACTATCTGTTTAATTTATCAGTTATGACAATATCTTTCAAAGAATCTCCATAATATGTTTCTACAGAATGTATTAATAACCAACATAAGAAACTATCTAGAAAAAATTTCATAATAGAAAAATAACTATTTTTATATAAATATATTTTTATATAATTGCAAATATATTATCCAAATATAATTAACTAGGTATAGAAGAGCACATCAAATTTATACATTTATCTTTCTTATTAATATTAGTTTTGCGATATATAACTATTAAAGAAATTAATTATTTTTCACTTACACATAATTAATGAAAATTAAGCTAATTGATAATCGATAAAAGAGTCACACTAATTACGACTAACAAAATTAATATGTAACACTATTTAATGCCTTCAGAGATTGCCTTCTGAAACATAATTTTGAATCTTTTATATTCAAGAAATTCCTTAATTAAATTAAATTCATCATCGCTAGAATGTTCACATATTACGTTAGCATTAACCGAATTTTTTTTTAAACCCCTTGCCTTAATTGCTTCATTCACTAAAATACCTGTTACTTTTGACTGACTTATGTTCTCAGTAGCACAGATTTTATTTATAATTTCTTGTACCTCAACTGTGGGTAGAAAGCCAATTCTCTTTCTCTGGGATGGCATAAATACAAATTAAAGTGTAACACTTGCACATTTATAGTGTTGCACTATATTAGGTTTATGTCAATTAAATATTATGGAACTTATAGTTATACCATTTGCATTTATACTTTGGTTTTTAGCCTACGAGGCTAAACCAATAAGAAAAGATGAGATAGGTTTAATTTGGGAAGAAGAAAATGTTTTAAAAAGATTAAAAATAACAAATATTTTTAATGAAAATAATTAAGTCAGAAAATAATTTCTACTCAGAGAGAAGTTTTTTTAATTCAAAATATTTTTGCTCAGAATTTACCTGAGATTTACATTCATATTTAAAGTTAAAATGTTTTTTAATTAATAGTAATTTAGTGATGGTTAATTCTTCAGAATAAAATTTTATAGGTTGTTTACCATGTAAATTATCACCACTCATTTTTTTGAATATTGAATTACAGATAAAATAAATGATTTAAATGGATATTAGAATAATTTAATAAAATTTTAAAGTTTACTTTATAATTTAAAAAATCTAAATGAATTTATGTACTTAATGACCTATCTATTCTTCTTTTAAAGAACAAAAAGGAAATTCAATTTCTTTTCCTCCGCTAATCCTATGCAACATAATTTCATTGCTTGCTTTATTTATAGAACAGTCAATCTTTCTATTGAAAATATTTTCAAAATACTTGAAATCTTTTTGATTATTGAAATTCACTAGTTAATTTTAAACTATTTAAATTTTATTCAACTCAAATGGATACTTCATTTCTTTAAGGATTATTTTATATTCTTGTATTTATAGTCCCAATTTAAATTATCTTTTAATTCTTCAAGATTTTTTGATACTTTTGCTATATTTGCAGCCTCGATTCTTTGTTTTTTAGTAAACCTCTCAAAAATAAAATAGGTATTTAAAATATCAAGATTCTTGTTGATATCCATTAAATTTTCTTTATGAAATAAGTTACAGTAAATATATCGAACAATAGTATTCTTTTATGAAATTCTTTATAAATCATAAATTATATTTTTCTTTTGTAAAACCCTCTCATTTCTTTGAGCCTCAAAAAAACAAATAATCTCTTAATATTTAAAAATATATATAAAGAAAATGAAGAATGAAAACCCAGAGCAATACATATCAAAGGATGTTGCTCAAGAAATGATTGAAAAGGCTCTCAGAAGACACAATAGAAGGTCAACTATAATTTCTAGTATTCTTGGATGGATTTTAATAGGTGGATATTCATTTGGACTTTTTCATGTAGTTCAAAATACTTAAAGTAATATAAATGATAATTCAACACTCTTAGTGTTAGATTTGAAATTAGTAAAAAATGAATAATGAGAGAGATTATAAAAACAAATTTACAAGTAATTAAGAAATTTTATTCTAGGAGATCTAATTCTTCAAATAATGAAATTGACCATATTAAAAACGAATTAAAAGAATGGATTGATGATTCATTTAATGGCAACCAAGAAATTTGGACATTACCTGATCTCACCAGAACTGAACGATTAGAAAACTTCTGCAGATCAATTAAAAAGAAAATAAATTAATTTATAAATAATTAGCATATCTTAACTGTTTATTTGTAAAAAAAAATTTTTAAACCACAAAAGATAATTCAATAATAAAGAATAAATTTCTAAATATTCATTTTAAACATATAAATAAATTATAAATTTCAACTATTTAAATACAATCCAATAATTTATTTTAAAAGAAAAAGTTATTTATCTTCTTTTCTCTTAATAGGATATTTAACTAATTCTTTCTTTAAGTTTCTAAGTAATTTGGAATAATTCATAATAGTAAATTTTTTTGTCAAGGATTGATGCCATTTCATAGAAAAAATCTGTTAAATAACTTGCTATTTGAATAATTATAAAATTATAATAATACAATGTAGTTTAATACTACGGAACGTTATTCATCTAGGACATAAAAAACTATGACAATCAGTGGAAGTTTAAGAGTAGGTCAAGAAGCTCCAGATTTTACAGCTACAGCTGTTTTTGATCAAGAATTTAAAGATGTTACTTTATCAAATCTTCGTGGCAAATGGGTTGTTTTATTTTTTTATCCATTAGATTTTACATTTGTTTGTCCTACTGAGATTACTGCTTTTAGTGACAGATATTCAGATTTCTCTTCTATTAATACAGAAATTTTAGGAGTTTCCGTTGATAGTAAACATTGCCATTTAGCCTGGATTCAAACTCCTAGAAATGAGGGTGGGATTGGTGATATTAATTATCCACTAGTATCTGATCTAAAAAGAGAAATATCACAAGCATATAATGTATTAAATGATGATGGAGAAGCTGATAGAGGCTTATTTCTTATCAATCCTGAAGGTATAGTAATGCATACAACAGTAAATAAAGCACCCGTTGGTAGAAATGTTGACGAGACCCTAAGAATATTGCAAGGTTATCAATATGTAGCTGATAATCCTGATGAGGTCTGTCCAGCTAATTGGACTCCAGGAGAAAAAACTATGTTAGAAGATCCAAAGGGAAGTAAAGAGTATTTTTCAGCATTATAATTAAATAAATCTTTTAACTAACACGATTAAAAATAAAATAGTAAATTAGTACTCCAAGATAAAATATACTAATTTTTGATATCGGTACAATATCTCTCTTTTTTGGATAGGTTATAGACCAATCACTGAGATTATTTTGATAAGTAATAAAAGACCATAAATAGTAAAATATTTCAAAACTAAATAAGTAAAGTATATTTAAAGTATTAAGATTATTAAATTCATAGTTATTGTTATTAGTAATATATTTATTGATAAAAATCTCTACCCCTTGCAAATTAGAGAAATAAATTGACCAATTTATAAATGAAATAATAAAAAAATTAAGTAGAAATATCTTTTTTAGAATTCTTTTAGTTTTATTTATTAATAAAAATATCATTACTATTAATAATAATAAAATTTTTAACTTGATATCTAAATAAGCTTCGTAATCTATTAGGGGGATTATTAAGTTGATTGATAAGATAAAATATCTAATTATCAATATTGATAGAATTAGAATATTAATAATAATAAATAAACCAATAAAGTTTAATTTCTTACTTTGATGTTTATTTGGATAAAATTTATAATCAAAGAAATTAATTAATGAATTAAAAATAACTAGTATTGGGAATAAAAAACCGCTAAGAAAATATAAAATTGAATAAAAAGAAAATTCTAATTCGTTTAATAATATTATATTAAGCCATTGATCCTGTACTATTGGAAACAATGGTACAAGAAAGATAAATATAAAAATTAATGAGAAGTTAGACTTAATTTTGATTAGTTATTCATAATTTTTATCTAATCATACTTTTACAAGGTTTGATAACAATTCCTTAAATCTGTTACCATCAATTGTTTCCTCATCAATTAATACTTCAACGATTCTTTCTAACATAGATCTATTATTTTTTATTTTTAAAACTGCATTTGCTAGTGCCTCTTTTGATATCTTTATTATTTGATTATCGATGATTGTAGATGTTTTATCAGCTATTAATGACTTATTCTTAAGAAGGCTATTGCCCAGAAATATTTCATCATTATTTTGATCTAAACATACAGGTCCTATTATTGAGAAACCATATTTTGTAACCATTTCTTTCGCTATTGCAGTTGAATAATTTATGTTATCAGCGGCATATTGAGTAATCTCATTAATACCAAAAACAACAATTTCTGCTGCTCTTCCTGCTAATGCAATTTCAATTTTTGAAAGTAATAATTTCTTCGATATTAATCCGCTTGAAATCACATCATCATCAGGAGCTATTTTTGTGTAACCACCAATAAATCCTGACCTAGGCAAAATCGTTATCTTATCAATGGAATCAATTCCATTGTTAATTGCAGATACTATTGCTCTCCCTACTTCATTGTATGCGCGTATTTTCTTAATCTTATTACTTACTACATTTGAAGACCTTAAACCAAGTGTTATCTTTTCTAAAGCATTTTCAATATTTTCATTACTAATCTTTTCAGAAAAATTTCTTGCACAATGAATTGCACTTTCATTCATTAAATTTTCAAGATCAGCACCAGAGAAACCTGCAGTTCTTGAGGCCCAGAAATTTAGATCAACATCATCTGAAAGTGGTTTACTTAAAGAATGGACAGAAAGTATTTTGTTTCTCCCTTTTAAATCTGGTAATAAAACTTCTATTTTTCTATCAAAACGACCAGGTCTTAGTAAAGCCGAGTCAAGAATATCAGGCCTATTTGTTGCAGCCAGTACAATTATTCCAGAATTTTCAGAGAATCCATCCAACTGTGTTAAAAGTTGATTGAGTGTTTGTTCTCTTTCATCATTACCACCACCAATACCAGAACCTCTTTGTCTTCCAATTGAATCAATTTCATCAATAAATATGATACACGGCGAATTTTCCTTCGCTTTTTCGAATAAATCTCTAACTCGACTAGCTCCAACCCCAACAAATAATTCAACAAATTCTGAAGCTGATATCGACAAAAAAGGAACTCCAGATTCTCCTGCTATTGCTTTTGCTAATAATGTTTTACCTGTACCTGGTGGACCAATTAAAAGAACTCCTTTAGGAATTTTCGCTCCTAAATCATTTAGTCGTTTAGGATTTTTGAGAAAATTTATCATTTCTTTTAACTCTTCTGCAGCCTCTGGAACACCAGCAACGTCATCAAATCTTGTATTTACATCTTCAATAGTGAAAAATTTTGCTTTACTTTTTCCAAAGCCAAAAGCTTTTGAGGCTATTTTTGAAGTACTCTTTAGTATTAATGCAAAACCAAAAATAAAAATCAATAAGAGAAAAAAGGTTGCTGTAGAATTAGCTATGGAAGAGTCTTTTCTGCTGTTATTTATAGTAAGATCTACATTATTTTCTGATGACTTTTCAATAATTAGCTGATCATTATAAAGTATTGGGATCTTTTCTTTCCTACCATCTTTATATATGACATCTATTTCTCTTCTTCTAGGGTAAAAATATATAGATAGTATGTTTCCAGAATCTAATTCCAATAAAAGATCTGAATAACTTTTATTAGATTTTGAATACGAAAATTTTGAATTTAAAAACACTATAAGTTATTTAAAAACATTTTATACAAAGCATATCTGTTCTAGTTAAAAATTGATAGTAATGAAATGAATTAAGTATATATTTTCGAGATTCCCAACTAAAGGTTATAATTAAAAATTATTGTTTATCTAAATATGGCTGTACCAAAGAAGAAGAAATCGAAAAGCAAAAGAAACCAAAGACATGCTGTCTGGAAAGCAAAAGCTTCAGATGCTGCTCAAAAAGCTCTTTCTCTAGGCAAATCGGTTTTAACAGGTAAAGCGCAAGGTTTCGTTTACCCTATCGATGAAGAAGAATCTGAAGATTAATTCTTTTAAGAGCCTAATTTAAAAGCTTCAAGAATTAATGCATATACAGCTCCAATTCTTATTTTATCTAATAGCATCCATATTAAATACAAATTCGATTTCCTTAGCGGTTTCAATCTTATAATAATTTCAAAAAGGATAATAATAACTGGAATCATGAGTAATTCATTTTTTCCTTCTGAGATAAATTTAGTTATGAAGTTAGCAAATAAAAAATAACCAAATAATATAGATAAGAGATTTAAGGCTTTATCTTTCCATGAAGACTTTAGGAAACTCAAAAATAATAAATTTAATGAATCATAAATAATATTAAATCTTGTTTTTTGCATTTTTCAACAATTATTTAAAAATTGAACTAGGTATTCATGATTTATGTATTTTCCATTAAGCAAAGGGCCAGTAATTATTTTGGTGTTTTTTTTATCATCTCCGATTGAATTAACTAAACATTTTAAAGGAATATCCTTATCGAAATAAGTCGGAATATTTGATTTAACAGCAATTGTCGGAATATTTGCAGATAAAGAAGATTTTACTCCAGGGATAGAGTCTTCAAAAACGATTGAATTTGAATGTTTTATTCCACTTAAAGTCATTGCTTTTAAATATGGTAATGGATGAGGCTTGTGGAGTTCAACATCTTCGCTTGATATAAAAAATTCAAAATGGTTTTCATCACCAAAAAGTATATCCACCAATAAATCAACCTGTATTCTCGAACTAGAAGTTACAATAAATTGCCTAACTTCTTTATTTTTTAGTTCATTAATTAACCTCTTAACACCAATTTTTAAATTTACTACACCACTTTTAACTAGGGATAAATATTGTTTTTGTTTCTCAAGGTGGATTTCACTAATAAATTCTTTAGTGAATTTTTGATTATTCAGATTTGCATAAAATGCAATTCTATTCTTTCCACCATTAATTTTTAATAAGCCTAAATATGTTTTTTTATTCCAATACCAACCTATTCCTAAGGCCTCAAATGATCTATTAAATGCAGGTAGGTGAGCCTCTAGTTCAGTATTTGCGATAGTACCATCTAAATCCCAATAAACTCCTTCCAAGTAAGACATTTAGGATTTAAATTTTTTATCTTTTATAAAAAATTAAAGCAATAACAGCTGGTCCAGCTATAGCTACAACTGCTAATGGTATAAGTGTTGCCATGGTAGTAAAATGATATTGTGATACTATTTTTACAAAAAAATTACACTACTGTACCAATAAGTTACAAGATTGAATTAAATCATGAAATCATGGACATGTATAGAAAAATGTGGAGCATGCTGCCAGATAGATTTAAAATATAGAAAAAACTTATCAAACATCCTAAGTCAGAAGGATATTGAACTTATTAAATCAATGACAAAAAAAGATGGATGGTGTAAACATCTTGATAAAAAAAATATGAAATGTAGAATTTATGACAATAGACCTCATTTTTGTAAAGTAAGTCTATTTTCATTAAATTTCAAGGAATATAAAAAAAAGGGAGATGATTTTCTAATTGATTGTTGCAAAGAACATATAAGCTTCATTTACGGTAGAAAAAGTGATGAAATGAATAGATTTAAGAAGGAGATTTTGAATAAATAATGATGAATGAAGATGATAAGACTATAGAAAAAGGTTTTATATCAATCTTTTTAACAAGTTTCACAACAATTTTTATAGCTGAACTAGGAGATAAAACACAGTTAGCGACATTAATGTTATCCGCTGAATCAGGTAAACCTATGATTGTATTTCTTGGAAGTTCATTCGCCTTACTTTGTTCCAGTATCGTAGGAGTTTTAATAGGAAAATGGTTATCTACAAAGATCTCAAAAGAAAAGTTTGCTTTATTTACAGGAATATTAATGACATTAGTAAGTGCATGGATTGGTTATACTATCTTTAGTATTTATTATTGAAATGATTATAAATTTATTAATTTCCTCATTCGTAACTATATTTATTGCTGAACTTGGAGATAAGACACAATTAGCAACTCTTACACTTAGTGGAACATCAAAGAAACCATTAGCAGTTTTTCTAGGTTCAGCCTCGGCTTTAATTCTTGCAAGTCTTGTAGGTGTTTTAGCAGGTGGTTCAATATCAAACTTCATACCTGAAATTTACCTTAAGCTTATTGCATCTTTAACTTTTTTAATAATAGGTTCAAGATTAATATTCGATTACTTGAGTAAATAAAAAAATCAATTAAATTTTATCATTAAGATGATGTAAAATTATATTTATAATCTTAGTAAAAGTAATTTATAAAATCTTTATGTTAAGCACTTCCTCCATAATTGATAATATAACAAAAGATCAAATTGTTGAATATAAAAAACTATGTAAATTGTTAAAAATATCAAAAAAAATTGATAAGGAAAGGTTAAATATCGCATTAGAAGCTTTACAGAAACTAGAAATAATAAGAAAAAATGATAATAATGAATTTGAAAATATTAAAACTGATAATCATATATCTGCAAAAATTAGATGTAGTAGTAAAGGATATTGTTTCGCAGTTAGAGATAATTCAAATGAAGATATTTACGTTAAAGAAAATTTATTAAATTGTGCTTGGAATGGAGATAAAGTACTGGTAAGAATAATTAAAGAAGGAATCAAGAGAAGATCTCCAGAGGGAGTAGTTGATTGTATCTTAGAGAGAGAAAATAAAATACTGCTAGCAAAAGTTGAAATTGTAAATAAAAAGGTTTATGCATGCCCAATTGATGACCGAATATTAGCCAGAATTATCCTTCCTGATAAAGATAAGAAATATTTATATAATCCTGAAATTAAGAATATTGTTAAAGTTGAAATTGATATCTTTCCCATAGCTCAAGAAGAAGGGAAAGGTCATGTTATAAAAGAATTAAAATTAAATATTGATGATAATAATGATGATGAATTTGTTTTATCAAAAAACAATATAAATATTAATGAAAGAGAAGAACATCTTGAAATAAAAGAACCAGAAATTGAGAATAGATTAGATTTGACGTCTGCTCATTCATTTATGTTTAAAAGTTGGAAAAATAATAATTCTCCATTACTTCCACTTTTTCAAGTAAACATAAATAAAGATAAAACATGTAATCTTTGGATACATGTAAACTCCATTGCGGAAAGGATAAATTTTAATACTAAAGATATAATTGAATATTTTAATGAGAATTATGAATCAATTCCATTAACAAATAATTGGCATAATTATCTAGAAAAAGGATTAATAAATAATGCTGAGTTTAAAATTGGTGAGAAAAATAAAGCGATTAGCTTATGTATTAATTTATCAAAAGAAAAAGAAATAATAGATTGGTCATTTCACCTAACTAATGTGAAATGTGTGGCAGTTATAGAGAAAAATTATTTGGATGCTCTAAATAAAAGGAAGTCAAAATTAACAACCAAAATACTAGAACCTAATAAAACGTATGAAGAAGAAATTAAATTAATAACTAACATAGCCAAAGAATTTCGCAACAATCAGTTAAAGAAAGGAAAATATGAGATTCCTAGAGAAATAAATAAAATAAAAAAATTAAATGAGTTCTATATTCATAAACCATGTGAGTATTCAATTGATTATTTTGAACCATTGAATACGTTAGATCCACAAACATATATTTCTCCTATCCTATTTGAAGCTGATACTATATGGTATCAACATTCTAAAAATTATAATTTAAAAAATATTTCATTCTTTTCAGACAATTTAGATTATTTAAATGTGAATGAATTAATAAGACATTCACAATTAATTGATAATAATTTTGAACTAGATGAAGAAGGTAATATTACATTGGAATCACTATTTAGTCATTGTAAAGATGAATCTAAAAAAAGAATACTAAATAAATATTTAATTAATAATCTAAAAACTAATAAAGCATTCACTTATCAATCACAAGGACTAGAAAATAAATATCAATTTGCAAATTCTCCTTGGACTTTACCAAGTAAAGATTATATAAACCTTGCAAATCAATACAATATCTATTTAATGTTCAAAAGTGCAAAAAGATTTAAAGATATAAATATTTTCAAAAAGGATTCTTGGGAAAAAGTAAATTCAAAGTTATTTAATGCAAGTAGTCTAAAAACATCTAATTTATTATTTAATTCCACAATTGTAGAAAAATATAATATATTTAAAGCCAAAAGTAATTCTTATGCTTTAAATATTATAAGTCTAAAGAAAATAAGAGAAGCAGAAAAATTAATTGGCAAAGATTTTAAGGGACTTATAATCACTGTACAAAGTTATGGTTTGTTTGTTGAATTACCTGAATTATATATAGAAGGATTAGTGCATGTAAGCACATTGAATGATGATTGGTATGAATACAGATCTAGGCAAAATCTTTTAATAGGCCGAAAATCAAAAAATACATATCGAGTAGGAGATTTAGTTGATATAAAAATCATAAAAGTAGATATATTAAAATATCAAATTGATCTAGAATTAATAAATCATTCATAAAAAATGGATAAGTTATTATTTATTAATATTTTTTCAAATATTACATAAAAATGAATATTAAAAAAAAATTTTTAGCTTTTTTTATATTTTTTTCAATTCTTACTTTATCGATTATTAGTATAAAAAATCCTGAAAAAACAAAATTTTATTTATTTACTACAAAAATAGAAGAAATATCATTAGGAAATTTAATTGCCATTACATTTATATCTGGGTTTGCATTTAGTTCGCTATTAAATTTAATTTCTGAAAATTATTCGCAAGAATCATTTGAGGATAATTGTTTTGATAATGAAGAAATTGATAAATCTGAAGATAATAATTTTCATCAAGAAGAAAAACGCGATAGGCCTCCTGAAAGAGATGTTCGAGAATCTCAACCAACAATATCTGTTAATTATAGGTTTATTGATAAAGATAATAATTCTTATAGTTCAAAAAATATCGAAAATAATTTCAAAAAAGATGATAATGATTGGGTAAATTACGATAATGAATGGTAATTTCTAAAAGAAATATTAATAAAAACAAATATTATATTTTATAATATTAAAAAATAAAAAAAATGGAAGATAGAAAGAACTTAAATCAACACGAAGATATTCCAGATAAAAATATTAATAAGGAAGCAATAGGAATGAATAATAAAAAGCCAGAATCAATATCTACCAAAAATGACGAATTAATTAAAAATAAAGTTTTAAAAGTTAATTTAACTGAAAAGAGTATTGACACCTTGGATGATCAAACTGATGGAGAAAAAATATTGGAAGACAATAAAAAAACAGAAATAACACCTAAATTAAAAAATAATATAGATAAAAGTAATAATATTGAGAAAAGCAATACTAAAAGTAATGAAGAAAATAAATTCGAAGAGCAAAATAAAGCAATTTTAGATTCTAATTCAGATACAAATATTTTAAACTCAACTGAAAATATTATTAAGGTTAATAAAGAATTAGCTAAAAAAGAAAAATCAGAAGAAAATAAAAAACTTAATTTAAACATTAAATCTAATTCAAGTGTAGATAAAAAAATTAAAATTGATCCTAAAGCTATATCCAACTCCACTCCTGAAAAAGCAAAAACTAAACCAGTTAAAGAACCACCTATAGAAAAGAAACCTTTTCTTGAATTTGTAAATGATTATTTAATACCGGAAATAAAAAATGAATTTAAATTAAAAGGTAAAGAAGTTAATAAGATTAATCTTCAAAAAACAAATAGACCTATAGCTGACGATATTTGTTGGGTTATTTATTGTGAAATTAGTGATACTTGTAATTTTTGGTTATCATTTGAGAAAGATGATATAACTTCATTAAAAAGTTTTTCTTTATGTAAAAATTATGAAAAGCCAAGTATTATAGAATCCTTCTTAATAGACGAGAAAAAAATCACTCTAAAATTAATCATTTCAAGAATACTGCAAAGATTAAATGGCCAGAAGTTAATTGGAGCTAATTAATGTACTAAAATTACACCTAGTAAACTTTTTCCTCAAAAATAACAACAATAGTAAATAATAGTAGTAATGATTAACTAAAAATGGTTCAAACTCCTGATACAAAAAATAAAACCAATATTAATAGAGGAAAGGATCCAGCAAAGGAAACTATTCTTACTCCGAGATTTTATACAACTGATTTTGATGAAATGGCAAAGATGGACTTATCCATCAATGAAGAAGAGTTAGAAGCTATTTGTGAAGAATTTAGAAAAGATTACAATAGACATCACTTCGTAAGAAATAGAGAATTTGAAGGAGCTGCTGATAAGTTAGATCCTGAGACAAGAGAAGTTTTTATTGAATTCCTAGAACAAAGTTGTACATCTGAATTCTCAGGTTTTTTACTCTACAAGGAATTAAGTAGAAGAATTAAAGATAGGAATCCTTTATTAGCTGAATGTTTTGCACATATGGCTAGAGATGAAGCAAGACATGCTGGATTTTTAAATAAATCTATGAGTGATTTTAATTTACAATTAGATTTAGGATTTTTAACAGCAAATAAAGATTATACATTTTTTAAGCCCAAATTTATTTTTTATGCAACATATTTATCAGAAAAAATAGGTTATTGGAGGTATATAGCTATATATAGACATTTTGAAAAAAATCCTGACAATAAAATATTCCCAATTTTTAATTTCTTTGAAAATTGGTGTCAAGATGAAAATAGGCATGGAGATTTTTTTGATGCTTTAATGAAAGCCCAACCATCCACTGTCAGAGGTTTTCAAGCTAAATTGTGGTGTAGATTCTTTCTTTTAGCAGTTTTTGCAACTATGTATATTAGAGATGTTGGAAGGAAAGAGTTTTATGAAGCTCTTGGGTTAAATGCAAGGGAATATGATGTTTATGTAATTGAGAAGACAAATGAAACAGCTGCAAGAGTATTTCCAGTAGTTCTTGATGTTAATGATCCATCGTTCTACAAAAGACTTGAATTAATCGTTGAAAATAATAAACATCTTTCAAGGATTGATGGAGAAGAAGGAAGTAAAATAAATAAATTATTTAGAAAAATTCCATACTTTGTTTCAAACGGTTATCAATTATTAAGACTATACTTATTAAAACCTCTAAATAGTGATGATTTTCAACCTGCAATTAGGTAACTTCTGATCATTTAAGGATTTATCTAAAAGAAAATGGTCCTCACTTCTTATATAAATAAGGAAATTGATTTTGATGATGAAAACAAACAATTATTGGAAGAGATAATTTCTCATGGTTTATCACTAGGTGCTGACTTTGTAGAGATTTTCTTAGAAAATACAGATAATTTATCAGTTTTAGTTGAAGATGATTTCATCACAAGTGTAAATCCATCTTTTGGAATGGGTGCTGGTATAAGAATATTTAAAGATAAAAGAGATGGTTTTGTAAGTACAAATGATTTATCTAGAAAAGGCTTAATTAGTTCAATTACTCAAGCGATAGAAATGTTAGATATAAATTTAACCACAACAAAAAGTTTTGACGGACTTGAGAAAGTAAGAAACTATAGTATAAATAAGAATAATTGGTTAAAATCTATACCAACAGTTAATGAGATAGGAGAAAAATTATTATCAAGTACTAAATGCTTAAAAAAAGAGGAAAAAGTCAATGTGAGAAAAGGAAGTTATGCTAGAAATTGGCAAAAGGTAATAATTGCTTCTAGTGATGGAACATTTGCTAAAGATATCCGCTTACATCAAACTGTTGGCTTAAATGTAATAGCTTTAGATAAACAATATAGATCTTCTGGTAGTAGACGTTTTGGATCCTCTGACAGTCCTAATGAATTTAAGAATTGGAATCATGAAGAAGCTGCAAATGAAGTCTTAAATAGTTCTATGAGTATGCTTTATGCAGATTATGTTGATGCCTGCCAAAAACCAGTTATATTAGCTAATAAATTTGGGGGTGTAATTTTTCATGAAGCATGTGGACATTTATTAGAAACGACACAAATAGAGAGAGGTACAACGCCTTTTGCTAATAAATTAGACAAAAAAATTGCTCATGAAGCCGTAACTGCAGTTGACGAGGGTATATCTTCAGGTTCTTTTGGATCATTATCTGTAGATGATGAAGGAATGGAGCCAGAAAAATCAATTCTTATAAAAGATGGGATATTAAAAAAGTTTATTTCAGACAGAGCTGGAGAAATGAGAACTGGGCACAAAAGGACAGGAAGTGGAAGAAGACAGAATTATTCGTTTGCAGCTGCCTCAAGGATGAGAAATACCTTTATAGCAAAAGGAAATTTTTCTAAAGATGATTTAATAAGTAGTATTAGTGATGGCTTGTATTGCAAATCCATGGGAGGTGGAAGTGTTGGTGCCACTGGACAATTTAATTTCGCAGTTGAAGAAGGTTATTTAATTAAAAATGGAAAATTAACAAAGCCCGTAAAAGGAGCGACCTTAATTGGTGAAGCAACAGAGGTTATGCCAAAAATTTCTATGTGCGGAAATGATCTGGAATTGGCACCAGGTTTTTGTGGATCTATAAGTGGAAGTGTCAATGTAACAGTCGGTCAACCTCATATAAAAGTTGATTCAATAACAATTGGTGGTAGGTAATTATGAGGGATTTAAAGGAAATTACCAATTTTATAACCAGTAGCGCAGAATCATTAAATATAAAAAAATGGGATTTTGGTGCAAGTTTTTCAAATGATTTTTCAGTACAAGTTGATAAAGGTATTGCGAAACAATTAAAAGCCTCTCAAAAACAAGTATTAACATTAAGAGTATGGAATAATAAGAATTTAGTAGGTATTACGACAACAAGTGATTTAAGTAAAAAGGGTTTAAAGAAAGCTTTATTTCAAGCAAATTTAGCTTCAGATTATGGTAATAAGAATGAACTAACAGACTTTTCACCATCAGCAAAAGATCCTATAAAAAATATAAAAGAAGAAAAAAGAACTCCTGTAGGTATTAAGAAATTGCTAGAAACATTAAGAATCGCAGAGAAAGAATTATTGAATAAACATGAAGCGATAAAGACAATTCCATATAACGGTTTATCAGAAAGTTTTTTTAAAAGAGTTTATGCTAACAGCGATGGAGCACATAGAAGTTATGAAAAAAGTCAAGCAGCAATATATCTATATGCAAGAGCAGAAGAAAATGATAGGAAACCAAGAAGTTCAGGATCTGTGAAAATAGGATATGGATTGGAAGATATAGATATTAATTCCTGTATTGATGAAGCCGCAGAAAAAACAATTTCCCATTTAAACTATTCATCTATAGCAACAGGTAAATATAAAATCTGTTTTTCTCCTGAATCATTTCTCACCTTAATAAATGCATTTAGTTCAATGTTTAATGCAAGAAGTATTATTGATGGGGTTAGTATTTCGAATAAAGATTCTATTGGTGAAATGATTGCTAATCCATTATTAAATGTCTTTGATGATGGGTTACATGAAAAAAATATTTCTTCAGCGCCTTTTGATGGTGAAGGTACTCCAACTCAGAAGTTATGTCTTATCAATAAAGGAAAGCTTGAAAACTTTATACATTCAGAATCAACTGCAAGAATATTTAAAACAAAACCAACTGGTCATGCTGGTCTTGGATCAAAAGTTTCAGTGTCCACAGATTGGATAGTAGTAGAAAGATCAGAAAATGTATTATCAGAGGATATAGATTTAAATCATAAGGATTATTTAGGAAAATACATTTATGTAGAAGAACTTAATGCTATTCATGCGGGAGTTAAAGCAAGTCAAGGATCATTCTCTCTTCCTTTCGATGGATGGATTTGTGAAGGAGGCAAAAGAATCTCAATAGAGGCTGCTACAATTGCTGGTGATTTTAAGACTTTACTTAAAGAAATTATAAATATTGAAAAGAATCAATATCTCACCACAAGTGGCATTTCACCACATGTTTGGGTTAATGAATTATCAATCACCGGTGACGCGTGAATATAATTTTTTGGGGTACTCCTGATTATTCTGTTGAATCTTTAAAAGTACTAATAGATTCACACCATAAAATATCTGCGGTAATTACTCAACCAGATAAAAAAAGATCTAGAGGTAGTAAAATGATGGCCTCACCAATTAAAAAGATTGCACTAAATCATAATATTCCAGTATTTACTCCCATTAATATAAAAAATAATACTAGTTTTATTGAAACCTTAAAATCTTTTCAAAGCGATGTTTTTATAGTGATAGCATATGGAAAGATTCTAAGTAGTGAAATACTATCTATTCCAAAATATGGATGTTGGAATGCTCATGCATCACTGTTACCTAGATGGAGAGGTGCTGCACCAATTCATTGGTCAATATTAAAAGGTGATACCTTTACAGGGATTGGGATAATAAAAATGGATGAAGGATTAGATACTGGTGATCTTCTATTAGAAGAAAAAATCGAAATAAATGAAAGTGATAATTTACTTACTTTAAGTCATAAATTAAGTATTCTTTCTTCTAATTTAATTTATAAAACCCTAGAAATAATTGAGAAGGAACCTAAAGCTGTAAATTTAAAATTATCACCTCAGAGAAATAAAGATCGAGAAATTAAATATGCAAGAATGATTAATAAAGAAGACTATAAATTAGAGTTAAATGACTTTGCTGAAAATATAAAAAGAAAAGTGAAAGGATTTTTTCCTAATGCATATATAATTCATAAAGGGAAAATCCTAAAAATATTAAATGTAAGATTATTGAGTAAAGTAGAAATAAATAAATTAGATAAAAAATTTACAAAAAATGGCACAAATGGCATTGGGAGGGTTTTAGTTATTTTCAAAAATGAGGGGTTAGTTATATCTACTAAAACCGAACCATTATTGATTAAAGAAATTAAACTAGAAGGGAAGAACACAGCAAATAAAAATCAATTAATTCAACAATTAAATCTAAAATTAGGGGAAAAAATATAATTATTCTCTTTTAGAAAATCCCCAAACAAAAGATGTAAAAATTAGTATATAAAAATAATAATCTGGTAAAAAATTTTCTTTTACCAATGTATTTAATATTAGTTTTATTCCAATTATCAGGATAGCTATGTATCCTGCCATTTCTAACCTAATGAAATATTCTAAAAGTCTCAAAAATATCTCTGATGTAAACCTTAAAGCAATAACACCTATTAGTGCTCCAGTTACAATTAATATATATTGATCACTTATAGCTACTGCGGTAGTAATGCTATCTATTGAAAAGGCCAAATCAGTTATAGATAATAATGCTACTACTTTTAAGAAATAGAATCGATTAGTTGTAGTATTGAGCTCATCATCATCAGAAGTACCTATTTTCTTATTTTTTAAAGTAACGTTAGAGAAAAATAAATATATTAAATAAAAACCTGCAAATATTCTTATAAAAAAATATTTTAATAAAAAACTCGATAACAATATAAGAAGTATTCTAAATGCAAGTGAAATTGTTATGCCAATATTTAAAGCTTTAGTTCTATCAGTTGAATTTTTTAATGACTTTGTTAAAGAAGCTAAAGCTACAGCATTATCAGCTGAGAGTAATATTTCTAGACTTATTAAAATAGGTAATAATGTTAAAATTTCTGACCAACTATCAATTTGATCAAGAGTAGGTATAAAAGAATTTACCGAAGCCGTATCCATTAAATATTTTCACAGTCAATCAAAATCTAATATAATGTAAAATTATTTTCTAATCAAGGTAATAAAATACTTATGAGTCTTAAATCAATAGTTAATTATATTTCTAATTCTCAAGTAACAAATCAATTAATAGAAAGATTAAACAAAAATAAGGAAATAAATATTATTGGTTCGAGTAGATATGCAAAAGCCTTGCTAATAAATAGTATTGCAAATAAAGAGAACAAAAATATATTATTGATATGTTCAAATACAGAAATAGCATATAAATGGTATGGATACTTTGAAAGCATAAATAATAATGAGGTTCTATATTATCCACCAAACGAAAATTTACCTTATGAGGAGAGAAGTAAGTCAAGTGAAGTTGAATATTCACAATTAAATATTATTAGTAAATTGCTTAATAAAAATGAAGATCACAATTCATCAAGAAATATTTTAATTACAACAGAAAGATCATTACAACCACATTTGTTGAATAATAAATACTTTAGCGATTCAAATTTTAATTTAAAAAAAGGGGATAATTTAGAATTAGTAGAACTAACAAAAAAGTTAACTGATCTAGGGTATAGTAAAGAAGAAATTACAACTACTGAAGGTCAGTGGAGTAGAAGAGGAGATATTGTTGATATATTTGCAGTAAATAATGAAGTACCAATAAGAATAGAATTTTTTGATAATAATATTGAAAAGATAAGAGAATATGACCCATCTACACAAAAGACATTAGATACCATTAGTAATATAAATATTTCTCATTGTGGATCTTTTCAAAAGATAATAAAAGAACTTAAACATTTATCAATTAAAAATGATTTTAACCTTGATACAAATAATAATAGATCAAATCTAGATAGATTTTTAGGATTAATTGAAAAAGAGCCTTCAAACATAATTGATTTTATTGATAATCGATCATTAGTAATATTTGATGAATTGGAAGAATGTAAAAAGTTTACGAAAAATTGGTTTTATGATTCAGAACAAAATTTTAAAAATAACTATAAAATTATTAATAAAATCTTAGAAAATAATCATATAAATAAAAAATTAGCGCAAAATTTATATAAAAAAGAAGAAGAGATATATAAAAGATTTCTTAATTTCTTTAAAATTAATTTATATGAGTTTGAGTCTAAGGTAAACAGCAAAAATAAGTTTTTATTGTCAGATAAAATTATTACTTCACCTTTAAAGAATCTAAGCAAAATTTCGAAAGAAATAATTAACTGTATTAATAACAATGACAAAGTTTGGATTATTACAGCCCAACCTTTAAGAACAAAATCACTCTTATTTGAAAATAAAGTAAATACATTTCATCTTGAAAATTCATCTAATATAAATAAATCTCAAAAATTAATAAAAGATTTAATACCGATAATAATAAAAAAGAAAAATGATTACGAAATTGATGGGTTCTACTTACCTATATGGAAATTAAAAGTATTTACAGACAAAGAATTATATGGCCAGCAAAGTCTTTTCAAGAATTTTTTTATCAGAAAAAGAAATAAAAGTATTACATCTAAAATAAATCTAAATAAAATAAATCCAGGTGATTATATTGTTCATAAAAATCATGGAATTGGTAAATTTCTTAAAATAGAAAAAATTAATTTTATAGGAGAATCTAGAGATTATTTAGTTATTCAATATTTGGATGGAAAGATAAGTGTCGCAGCTGATCAACTTGGCAGTATTAACAAATATAGATCATCTGGAAATGTAAAACCTAAAATTAATAAATTAGGTGGAATCGAATGGCAAAAAGTAAAAGAGAAAAATAAAAAGGCCATTAAGAAAATAGCAATAGATCTTTTAAAACTTTATGCTGAAAGAGAAAAATTAAAGGGATATGCATATCCTCAGGATGGGCCTTGGCAAAATGAATTAGAAGAATCATTTCCACATCAACCAACTCCTGATCAAATAAAGGCTGTAAATGATATCAAGAGTGATATGGAAAAAAATATTCCTATGGATAGATTAATTTGTGGAGATGTTGGATATGGAAAAACAGAAGTTGCCATAAGAGCAATTTTCAAGGCTATTACATCAGGTAAACAAGTAATATTATTGGCACCAACTACAATTCTCGCACAGCAACATTGGAAAACTATTAGTAATAGATTTTCTCCATATCCCATAAAAATATCACTATTGAATAGATTCAAAAAGGAATCAGAAAGAAAAGAAATTCTTAAAGGATTGATTAACAATACGGTAGATCTACTTGTTTCGACACATCAAATATTAGGTAAAGAAATTAATATAAAGAATTTAGGTTTACTAGTTATTGATGAAGAACAAAGATTTGGAGTTAAACAAAAAGAAAAAATTAAAAAAATTAAGAGGAATATTGATGTATTAACTCTAACCGCAACACCTATTCCAAGAACTTTATACATGAGTCTTTCAGGGATTAGACAAATGAGTCTTATAGAGACACCTCCTCCATCTAGGAGATCTATTAAGACATATTTATCTGAAATTGATACTGATGTAATTAGAACTGCAATTAGCCAAGAACTTGATAGAGGGGGACAGATATTTTATGTACTACCACGAATAACAGACATAGAACAAGCTATTGAAAAGTTAAAAAATATGTTCCATGATTTAAAATTTATAATTGCTCATGGTCAAATGAATGAAAATGACTTAGAAAATGCGATGATAAAATTTAATAACGGTGAAGTAGATTTAATGATTTGCACCACAATAATTGAGAGCGGCTTAGATATTCCAAAAGTAAATACTATCATTATTGAAGATGCTCACAAATTTGGTTTATCTCAGCTTTATCAGTTAAGAGGTCGAGTAGGAAGAAGCGGTGTACAGGCACATGCTTGGTTATTTTATCCGAATATAAACAAAATCAATGAAGCCTCGAAACATAGATTAAAAGCTATAAAGGATTTTTCTGAATTAGGGAGCGGATATCAGCTTGCGATGAAGGATATGGAAATTAGAGGAGTTGGAAGCCTACTTGGTGAAGCGCAAAGTGGACAAGTAAATAATATTGGATATGACTTATATATGGAGATGCTTCAAGAAGCCATATCAGATTTAAATGGTAAAGAAATACCAGAGGTGAAAGATACGCAAGTAGATTTACCAGTTAATGCCTTTATTCCCGGCACTTGGATTTCAAATAGAGAAGAAAAACTTGAGGCATATAAAAACATAACAACTTGCCAAAATAATGAACAATTAACAGAATTAGCAACTGATTGGGTAAATAGGTATGGATTAATACCAGAACCAGTTGAGTCTTTACTTCTAATTATGAAATTGAAGTTATTAGCAAAGAAATGTGGCTTTTACAGCATAAAACTTAAAAAGCCAAACATAATATTAATTACGAGAATGAAAATTAATGCTTTTAAACACCTTAAAGAAGAATTGCCTACAAATATTCAAAATAAATTTGTATTTCAAAGTGAAAATGAAGGTGAAAGTTCTACGATAATTATTCGCGGTTTAGGAGTGCTCGATACCCAAATACAAATAGAAAATCTAATTAATTGGTTTAGTATTATGTCTATATCAGTTGAAAAGCTTTTGGCACATGAAATTAAAATCTAATTATTAAAAAAATATTCAATTAACCCAAAAATGATTTATTTAGGTTAGCTTAATACAAATCTTAAATTGCATGGGTGAATACATCGATATAGGAGCACAGACTCCAATATTTGCTTACATTATATTAATATCCTCAGTTGCAGTTGGTGCTGTTGCTTTATTAGGTTTTGAAACAGAAAATGATGATGACGATTCTGATTCTGGCAGCGGAGGTTTGATGCAACCAATTTAGTACTATCGAACTCTAAGTTTTTTTGATGTAGGTTTTATTACTTTAATAATTCGATTAATACTTCCAAGAATAAAAAATATAGAGATTAAAAGAGTAAAACAAATGAATAATACTATTAATATTTCTATCGAGTAAATTAACATTTCAAATAAGCTACTTAGTATACCAATTAAATTCCCTTTGAAAGAGGATATTAAAAATATTTTTTTTGGAATTAAATAATTTATAAATAGTAAAAAAAAACCAAAAATCATCATAAAGAAAGATTCTTTTATAAGTTCTTTTTTTGATTTAAGTCTTGTATTTAACTTATTTTTAAATAAATATTGTTTTGATTTATTTTTTAACAATGGCATTTTAAATAAGCCCTTAATGAAATGAAAAATTTAACTTAAACTTTATTAAATATTTAAAAATAATTAATTATTTTATTTTTATCATAATATTTGGGATATTGCTAATTATGGAGATATTTTTATTTCGAGAGTCTTTGTTTTCATAAAAATAAACGCTTATAAATGTAAATATGGATATGGTAAATAAGGCTAAAAAAGGAGGAATAATAGTATTAGAAAATTTGTTTATATCAAAAGAAAAAAAACTTTTCTTTTTTATATTAGGCAACAATTCATTGAAATCAATTTTAATTTTATTAAAGTTTTTTAATTGATCAAAACAATTAATTATGTCTGAAAATTCCGCGTAGCCTATATTTAATTTGAGGGGTTTTACATTTGGTTTAGTACTTTTAAGAATAATTCTATAGTTTCCACTCTTATCAAGATTTAAATTAATCAGTTCAGACTCAACCTTTTCTTCTCGATCTAACAAAGACAATGCTGCACATTTGTAAAAAGCTCTAATTACACACCTTAAATGATCAATACTACCTTCTATTTCAGGTTGATTTATTATTGAAAGTTTCCAGCTAGAAATTATAGAGATATTGTCTTTTTTATCATTATTGGAATAATCTGGCAATCCAGATATTACAAGCTCTGTAGAAGACTGATTAAAAGAATATTTATTCTGAAACATTTTATAAATTAGCCATTACAAACTTTAATCTATTATATCCTTCATCAGAAGAAGCTAGAGATAAAGTAAGTAGTATTTTCTTGTAGTATTCTTGACTATATTTATAGTTTAAAAGATTTTTAACAATGATACTTTCTGTGTTGAATCTCTCCTCAATTAATTCAATAAATCTATATTGAAAATCATTCCAAAGTTCTGGTTTATTTATTTGATTATCTTTGGAAGAAACTATAGCTCTTATATATGGGTATAGATATTTAGACATTTCAGAAGTAATTCTAATTAAACCATCAAATTGCTCAATATTAATTTTATTACCACTATGTGATTTCCTCATAGGATTATTAGATCTTAATTTCCATATTGAAACTTTTGAGGGAAATAAATGCTGCAAATTAAGTTTATTTGATATTGCTAACATTGATTCAGAGCCATTTAAATCTATTGTTTCTAAAGCTAATAAGAGTAAATCTAACCTTTCAATAGATGCTTTAGATATTGATTTATTAAAGTAAATTAAAGAAATGATTATTTAAATTAATTAAACTTATTATAACAGAAAAATATAATTAGCTCCATAAAAAATCATAGAATTTACTGAGTTCATCAGTTGTTATTAAGTTATAACTCCATAATGCCAATGGTAATGATATATTGTTTCTAATAGATAATTTAATTCCCAAATGGATTGTAGGGTAACTTAAACCTAATTTTGTATGTAAGTATATAAATACTTTATTTGATATTCCTGAATTCATTTTCTTAATTAATTAAATTATGAA
>CACNYU010000010.1 GCA_902624785.1 uncultured Prochlorococcus sp. | reverse complement strand
ATTGTTTTTCTATTTGTAAAAGAATTTATTCCTTCAGCTTTTTTGCAAAATTCTCTCAGAACATCTTTTGTAAGATATACATTTGTAAAATCTGCTCCAAATATTTTGACATCGTGAAACTGCGCACTGAAAGCAAAAGAGTCTTCTAAATTTGCGTTAGTTAAGTTTGTTCCTTCAAGATTTGCTGAATCTAAAGTAACTTCTCTCAAGTTTGAATTACTTAAATCTGTATTTTTTAGTTTAGCTCCATATAAACTAGCACCCTCCAAATTGCAGTCTGAAAGATTTGCGTCTTGCAAATCAGTTAAGTAAAAAGTAGCTCCTTGCAAATCAGATCCAGAAAAGTCTAAGCCTAATAGCGATTGTTTTCCATAATCTAATGCCGCGAATGAGGCACTTGGGAATAAAAGACTTAAGGTTAAATATAAGAGAACGAATAATCTCATTTTAATCTTAAAAAGCACTAAAGCAATTCTAACTTCTATTGAACAATTCTTGAAGTTTGGATTTTAAGTAATGCTATATTGTATCAATAAAAGAATATCAGCCTAATTTTGGATTTAAATCCATTCGATGCAATAATAGTTGGGACAGGTGCCACCGGTGGAATAGCTGCTCTTACATTAGCCGAGCAAGGGATAAAAGTTCTGATGATAGAGGCTGGGCCATTTTTAAGAAGGGAAGCAGCTTACTCCAATGAGCCACTTGACACTTTTAAAAGAGCTTTTGGGTTCATATCAAAAAAACATAAAAATCAAATTCAACATCCAGGTTATTGGAAAAATAATCCAGACCTATATGGCAATGAAAAGAAATATCCGTACATCTATCCAAAAGATAAACCTTTTCTTTGGACACAAGGAAAACAAGTTGGTGGTAGATCTCTTACTTGGGGTGGAATTACACTAAGACTTTCTCCCAACGATTTTAAACCAGCTGATAAAGATGGGTTTGGAGAAAACTGGCCAATCAATTATGATGAATTATCTCCTCATTACGATTATGTAGAGAAATCCTTCAAAATATTTGGCAAAAAAGATAATTTAGATCAAATTCCAAATGGGCATTATATTGGCGAAGTACCTCTTACCCAAAGTGAGCTAATTTTTGGTGAACAAATAAAATCAAAATTAAATTATCCCTTTATACAGTCGAGAGGTTTTGATAAAAATGCTTCTATTAACGAGAAAGATTGGCCAAATTCTTCAAGCTTAGGCAGTTCACTTAAAAGAGCTCTAAAAACAGGCAATGTACAAATTCTTCCAAATCATCTTGTGGAGTCGTTTCAAACAAATAAAGAAACTGAAATGGCTACCTCAATTAGAATCATTAATACAAATAATGGATTAAAAAAAGATTTAAATTGCGAATTAATCTTATTATGCGCATCTACAATTTCAACTCTTCGAATTCTTTTAAATTCAGAAAAAGAATCGTGTGATTCTGGATTTATTGATACATCAGGAAAACTTGGAAGATATCTTATGGATCATGTCTCTATAAGTAAATTTTTTGCTATTCAGCATACAGGTAATTTCTCAAAGAAATCATATGATCAAGCACCTCTTTCAGGAGCAGGTAGCTTTTTTATCCCATTCGGAACACAATTGCCAGGCGATACTGACTTCTTAAGGGGCTATGGGATTTGGGGTGCTATTGATAGGTTAGGTATCCCTGCTTTTTTAAAAAAAGAAGAGAATGAATCTATTGGCTTTCTTATATCTCATGGCGAGGTATTACCGCGCAAAGAGAACAGGGTTAAGCTTTCTAATCAAACAGATGAATGGGATATTCAAATACCTAATATTGAATTTGAATGGAGTGACAATGAACACAAAATGATTAGACATATGTCAGATACTATGGTGAAAGCAATAAATTATTCGGGAGGGAAAGTTAAGGATTTAAAAACTATGCTAAATATTCCGCTTTTGCATTTGCTTGAAAATAATTCTATTGCTCTTTCAGGAGAAATACCTCCTCCTGGTTACTATATACATGAAGTTGGAGGAGCACCAATGGGTTTAAAGGAAGATGAGAGTGTTTTAGATAAATGGAATAGGCTTTGGAGATGTAAAAATGTTTTCGTTTTAGATGGAGCTTGCTGGCCAACTTCTTCTTGGCAGAGTCCTACGCTAACAATGATGGCATTAAGTAGAAGAGCTTGCTTAGGGATTAAAAAGCTGATTTAAATACATTTCTGTTACTTGACTATCACCACATCCATTTTGAACTAGAAAAGTTGCTATTGCTGAATTAATAAGTTGATATTGGTCCCATTTAGGATTTCTGATAACAAAATCCTTCATATTTTTATAAAGACTTTCAGATAATTCTGTTTCTAAAGAAACAGATAATTGGGGATTGCATGAATAGGTATTTTCTACATTCTTTTCAAAAGTATTTAGATCCATTTAAATAAATTTCGAACTTCAAAAACAATAATCATATATTTTTTAAATACTGTCAAAACGAAACATTGATTAATTATTAAATGAGACTCATGTTATTTTGGTAATCTTTAATTATATTCATTTAATTTATATTTTTAGATAGAAAAATTTAAAAATGTCAACAATAATTAGGAAGTGAAGTTATCTTTATAAACATCAATCCCTTACAAGATCACTGTGGATATGGACGTGGAAAAATAAATCTATTTTGTGGAAAAACAATGAATAAACAATTTATCTATATTGATAAGTATTACTTATAACCTATAAGTCTATTAAGACACGTGTAAGAAAGAGACAGATGATTCAGCAATATTCAACTGAATTTCTTAATGTTTAACTTTATTTGCCGATTGAAGGGTTATGGGCCCTAAAGGGTGATGAGCATTTGGATAGATTTCATGATGATGATGAGGATGGGGATGAGAGATATCACTCTCTTCTGAAATATTTTTTTTCGATAGATCTTTTTGAGTTGAATAAGAGGATATTATTTCAATTTCACAAGCTCCACTACACTCTGCCTCACAAAGTTCACAACTAATTCCTAATCCCTCAACATGATCATGATGACTCTCTTGTATTAGGCCAACTTCTTGTTCAAACCCATAAAGATTAGACCTGTATTTACATAAAGAGCAGTTTGGAGAAGAATTATCTTCATTTTTTAATATTTCTTCAATTCTCTCAACAAAAGTATCAATTACTCGAGGATGGGAAGACAGATATTTCGCATCAAAGAAGGAAACATTTGGATTTTTTCCTGCAACTGCATCTTTTTGCCTTTTAATCCTACTTACTAAAACTCCTGTAAAAAGAAAATATGGGAACAAAATTATATTTTTGTATCCAAGTTTGACAACGTGATTCAAACCTGGTTCTACTAATGGGAAAGTGACTCCAGAAAAAACTGTTTCACCCCATCCAAGTCCTACTCCTTCTACAATCATCCTTGTTATTTTTGCAACATTTGAATTTGCATCTGGATCAGAAGATCCTCTACCAACAACGACTAAAACAGAATCAGAAGGTACAATCTTTGTATTTTCTTTGAATACTTCTCTAACTCTCTCACAAGCTGCACTTATCATTAAATTGTTAATCCCTAGTTCTCTACCATAATTAATTTCAATACCATTTTTGTTAGCGTAAGTCATTAAAACACTTGGAATATCATTTTTAACATGTCCAGCTGCAAATAACATTGCAGGAATTGCAATAATTCTTTTAACAGATTTTATTTTTAATTTGTCTAAACCATCAATTAGTGAAGGCTTTGCAAATTCTAAAAAACCAAATTCTACATTAAATAAAGGAAATCTTTTTTGAATACATTTTGTCAAATATTTAAATTCTTCTAGTGCAAGTTTATTCCTACTCCCATGACCGCAAATTAAAATGCCTATATCATTATTTAATTTTGAATTTTGAGTATACAAATTATTAATATTATTAATATTATTATATAAAGAATCAAGTTAATAATGATAGATAAATCAATTTTATTTAAAGTATCAAACTCAAATTCTAACGATGCAAAAATTAAAAAAGTAGTTTATGAACTAGACAAAAGTTTTTTTGAAAAATTTAAAAAAGAATCTACTAATAATGAATATTTATGTATTTGTAGTGGTGGAACAACTTCAGGTTGCGCAAAGGATAATTTTATTACTGTTGATCTCAGAAAAAACTATAACCAAATTAAGTTCGATAAAAAAACGGGCATTATTAATGTTGGTGGAGGTGTTTTGATGAATGATTTGTTAAAAAATTTAGACAAATTCAATAGAACTTTTCCAATTGGTTTATCAACTCTTCCAGGGATAGGGTATATTCTTACAGGAGGAATAAGTCCTTTAAGCAGGCGATATGGTTTAGCAATTGATAATGTTATTTCAGTTAAAGGATTTTTTGGTAATGGTGATTATTTCTCACTAAATGAAGAAAAAATAATTGAAGGGGAAGAGCTTAAAATTATGGAGGGTATAAAAGGAGCCGCTCCATTTTTTACAATAATAACTGAAATTGGTCTTAAGACTTTTAAATCCTACCCAATTAAAATTTTTGAGGGTTTTATTAATAAAAATGAATTAGAAGAATTAATAATAAAGTCAGAAGAATTCCCCCCAAACATGAGTATTCAATGGATTTTCTCTGATCAGATATATATTTATATTGTTGCAGAAATAAAAACAGAAAAAGATAAAATATTAGGTGAAAAATATACCGCCGATTTAAATAAATACTCATCTTTAAAAATAAGAGACCACAAAAGTTTCAATAACGTAAGATTTTTTCCAAAAGAACTAAATCTTTTTGAATTAAATTCAAATAACCATTCTGAAGTAATTAGTTTATTGGGAAATGATTTAAAAAATAATACAAAAGATTTTATAACAACACTTTCAGAAATTAATATATCAAAACCAAATAAATCATGTTACGTAGCCTCACAACAATTAGGTTGTGAGTCAAGCAAAAAAAATAAATATTCTAGTCTTTTTATACATAGGGAATGCTCATGGAAGCCTTGGATATACGCCTCATGGGAAAAGGATAATTACGAAGATAAGAATTTAGCATTAACCTGGATGAATCAATCGTGGAACAAATTAAAAAGATTTTTTCCATACATTCACATGGCTCAGCTACATAATCATCTTAATTCTCATAAAGAAGAAATTAATCTTGCTTTTGGTAATAAATTAGAAAATTTAAAACTTTTAAAGAAGTTTTATGATCCTAGAAACATTTTGCCACCTTTATAGGTTAAATTTTTTTAATAGATTAATTTAATATGGAAGAATTAAAGACTTATTTAACAAGAAACTGGTTCGGAGATCCAAAGTCAAATATTCTATCGGGAATTGTTGTTGCTTTTGCAATGATTCCTGAAGCTATAGCTTTTTCTGGAATTGCAGGTGTTGATCCAAAGGTTGGGTTATATGGAGCATTTTGCTTATCAATAACAATCGCTTTATTTGGTGGAAGGAGAGGCATGATTACCTCTGTCACAGGATCGACAGCTTTGCTGATGACAGGGCTTGTAGCTTATGGAGAATCTCAAGGCCCAGGAGTGGGACTATCCTACTTAATCGCAGCTGGATTATTAACAGGCATATTTCAGATTATATGGGGATATTTAAGATTGGCATATCAAATGAGATTTGTGCCATCAGGAGTATTAAGTGGTTTTGTAAATGCTCTCGCATTACTAATTTTCCAAGCTCAATTACCTCAACTTGGGTTAGGTGTTAAAGAAGCAAATGATTTAGGAATTGAGACTATTTCGAGATATCCAGCCGCTGAGCAGATACCAACAGTTTGGATACTTGTAATTTTAGGATTAATTATCATTTATGGAGTTCCAAAGATAACTAAAGTTATACCTTCTCAATTAATTGCAATTATTGCAATTACACTTATAAGTTTGCTTTTTAAACTTGATATCCCAAAAGTTAGTGACTTAGGTACATTACCAAATGGCTTCCCCACTATTTCATTACCTTTTGGTTTATTAGAGAATGGTAAAGTACCTTTTAATATAACAACTCTGGGTATTATTCTTCCAACTTCTCTAGCTATTTCATTAGTAGGATTGATGGAAACTTTTTTAACACAAGATATTTTGGATGATGCTAATGATAGTAGTTCTAATAAAAATAAAGAGGCAAGAGGTCAAGGAATAGCAAATATTGTAGCTTCTATGTTTGGAGGCATGGCAGGATGCGCACTTGTTGGCCAATCTGTTATGAATTCTGAAAATGGAGGCAAAACAAGATTATCTACACTTTCTTCTGGTTTATCTTTATTGTTAATGATTTTAATTTTCAAGTCATGGATTGGGTCAATTCCAATGGCAGCCTTGGTGGCTGTAATGATAACTATCTCAATTAGCACTGCAGATATAAATGGTTTAAAAAATATCCGAAAAATACCAAAAAGTGATATTGCTGTTATGGTCACCACATTTTCAGTTACTATGCTTACTAAACCACATAATTTAGCATTAGGAGTAATTGCAGGTGTTGCTTTAGCGGCAATACTTTTCAGCAGAAAAGTAGCAAAAGTCATATCCGTCAAAAGGAGCAAAAACGAGAAGAATAGAATTATATACAAGGTTAAAGGTCAGCTGTTTTTTGTTAGTAAAATGTACTTCCTACAAGGTTTTGATGTATATGAACATCCAGAAGAAATTATTATTGATATGACCTCTGCTCACATTTGGGATCAAAGTGGTGTAGTTGCACTCGATCAAATCATAAGAAAATTTAAAAATGGTGGATCAAAAGTTGAAATAATAGGATTAAATAAAGAAAGTTTAAATTTATTTGAGAGACTAGGAGGTATGGAAACTAATCATTGAGTCTTTTACCTTTTAAACTTACCTTTTGATAACAGAACCAAAGCCATTGCTGAAATAACAAATTTCTATGAGATCTCCAAGAAGTTTTTGATAAATTTGCATCAAAATTTTCCGGAGGAGGAACATCCCCTTTTTCTCTATCTCTATTTATTTCACTAATGATTCTATGAACTGTATATTCGGGATGTCCAAGATGAATAAGCTGTTTCTGATCAGTAGTTTCAAAAATAGTATATCCAACCTTATCACCATGAGCCAACAAATTTAATTTTCCTTCTTTTTGTGCTTTTTCCATTTCAAAATCAGGCAAGCCAGCGAATCTACTTTGAGGACAGGTAAATTCATCATCTTGAGTCCCCATGAGAGGATGACCTGGGACTAAACTTTTTAAGGTGTAAACCCCAAATAGTTTTTTATCAAAAACCTTCTTATTTACACCTTCTAAATAAGCCATTGCAAAACCAGCCCAACACAGACCGAGTGTACTTGCACATATTTTTCTAGCCTGATTTACAATGATTACTAATTCTTTCCAATAATTTACTTCTTCAAAATCAAGATTTTCAACAGGTGCACCAGTAATGATAAGTCCATCTAAAAACTGCTGCTCATTCGCTTCCTCCCAGCTCAAATAATGATTATTCAAATGATCAATATCCCAGGTTTTATATAAATGAGTTTTTAATCTTATCCAAATAGGTTCAATCTGCAAGGGCGATAGACCTAAAGGATGTAAAAGATTAAATTCATACTGTTTACCAAGTGGCATTATATTCAAAATGCCAATTCTCAAAGGCCTAATATCTTGCCTTTCAGCTAATTCTGGTTCAATCCAAGAAATGTGATTTTTTTCAACGTCACTAATCTTGTGATAATTACTAGGTATTATTAATGCCACTAATCTTTTTAACTAACCAATATTTTTCATTGCTTGTTCAAAATCTTCTTTAATATCATCAATATGCTCTATACCTACTGAAACTCTAACCATAGTTGGTGTTACTCCAGCTGAGATTTGCTCCTCTTCAGATAACTGCTGATGAGTAGTTGAAGCGGGATGAATAACTAAAGTTTTAGAATCTCCAACATTTGCTAAATGACTAGCTAATTTTAAAGAATCAATAAATTTTACAGCATCCTCATAACCACCATTAAGAGAGAACATAAGCATACATCCTAGTCCCCGTCCTGTCGTATATTTTTTTGCCCTTTCATGATAAGGATCATTTTCTAATCCAGGATAATTAACATTTGAAACCATATTATGAGCATCGAGCCATTTCGCTAATTCCATTGCATTTGAAGCCTGTCTTTCAATTCTCAAACTTAAAGTTTCTAGACCTTGAATTAATAAAAACGAATTGAATGGACTTTGAGCAGGTCCCCAATCTCTGAGACATTCAAGCCTTGCTCGTAATGCAAATGCAATATTTCTATTCTCGGGGACACCCAATGATTTACAAATATCACTGCCAAAACCAAAAGCTGCCCAATGGATAAGCCCATGATAGGCATCACTTGGTTCACTCATTAATGGGAACTTACCATTGCCCCAATCAAAAGTACCAGCATCTACTATTACTCCCCCAATACTAGTGCCATGACCACCAATCCATTTAGTTGCACTTTCAACGACTATATCTGCTCCATGTTCTATGGGTTTAATCAAGGCACCACCAGCACCCAAAGTATTATCAACTATTAGAGGAATACCATTGTCGCGAGCTAACTTGGAAAGACCTTCAAAATCAGGGATATTGAATCTTGGATTACCCATTGATTCAACATATATGGCTTTAGTCCTCTCATCAATTAGAGATTTAAAACTCTCTACATTATCACCATCTGCGAATTTAACGTCAATTCCCAACCGAGGAAATTGGACTTTAAATTGGTTATAGGTGCCACCATATAAAAAAGAAGTAGAAATAAAATTGTCACCAGCTGTCATGCAGTTTGCAATAGAAACAAATTGAGCAGCCTGACCTGATGATGTGGCTAATGCAGCCATGCCACCCTCTAAAGCTGCCATTCTCTTTTCAAAAACATCCGTGGTTGGATTCATTAATCTTGTATATATATTCCCAAATTCTTTAAGCCCAAATAGGTTTGCTCCATGTTCTGCATTATTAAAAACATAAGAACTGGTTTGATAAATTGGAACAGCTCTTGAGTTAGTAGTTGGGTCTGGTTCTTGTCCAGCATGTAGCTGAAGAGTCTCGAATTTTTGATTGCTCAAAATAATTAAATCTTTCTTTCTTATATTTAGCTAAGTATTGAATAAATAAAAATCTTATATGGCTAAATCTTTATAAATTATCTTTTAAAGAGGGATAATTACTAATCATAAATTCCTCTAGAATTTTCAAAGTCTCAATTTTAAATTCTTCGGAATTCTTTTGGTTTAATAAAGGAAACTTATCTTTTTGGGAGGAATCACTTTCAACCAAAGATTTCCAACTCTTACCAATAACTTCTCCTTCTGAAGAGATTTTTTCTATATCAAAATCAAAAAAAGTATCACAATTTCTGGCTTCATAATTATTAAATGAATTCTGTATAAGAATCTCCCTAACTTTATAAAGTTCTTTAGCTTTAATTGAATCTGGTAAACCCATAACTGGATTATATTTTTTTAATAGATTTAATTCTTCCTTTATCATTATCTCCCAAACACTAAACATTTCTTTTGGTACATGTAAATTACTAAATGTTTTTAATTTATTTAAGTAGAAATTTAACCATAAATAATAAGATTTTTCTTCAATAGACTTTTTATTTGATGTTTTCTTTGGTTGCAATTTAGGAATTAGCTTTTCAGCTTTCCTGAGAAACTGTCTATCCTCTCTTTCCAAATTTATTAGTCCCCATCTCTGGCTATACTCCCACAATTCCTCATATCTTGTAATTTCTTCTGTGTTCCAACCAATTGCCTTTAGTTCATGAGATCGATGTGATGATTCTTTGTTCAATAAATTTCCCAAATTTATTAGAATTTTACCCCTTCAAAGGTTAGAAGTAAATAAATTTAACTCATAGCATAAGTTAGAAAAAGATTAATTCTTAAAATATTTATCTACTATCTTCATTACTTTGAAATATTTTTTTTCTTTAGTTTTATTTTTTAAAGAAATTCTTATCTCATTTTTAGTCAATAAATTCACATCCTTATTTTCAAAATCTTCATAACTCTGTGTAAATATTTGATTACTGATATGGGGCTTAACTGATTCCTGACAATAATTTATAATTTCTTCCTCATTAGTAAGAACCTCATAAATAGATCTTTTCTCTTCATAATTGGCATAAAAGCATATATAAATAAGATTAATCATAGAACAATTATTATTGACGAGAGAATATTTTTCGTAAATATAAGGCCAAAAATTTAAAGACTTTAAACCCTCAAGATCACCTTTACTTAGATAAAATTTTTCGCACCAACTGATAAATTCATCTATGTCATTTGGACATCTTTTATGTTCTAAAATCATTTCAGATAAAACTTGACCGGCCTGAAAATTTCTTGTTGGCTTACCTTCAACTGGTAAGGACATACTACCTAGGACATCAGCGGTAACGGCATTTAGTTGTGAAAAAGTAAAGTCTCCTTTCTCTTGTTTTTTAACTTTATTGATCTCAAAAGCTTTTATACTATCTACTCCATAACCTAACTCCTTAAGAGATATAAATTGATCTGATAGATTAATTTTAGATCTTATAAAAGTAGAAATACTTGCTGCTTGATCAAAACATTGACTTAATAAAACAGTATTTATAGTTGGTAACATTCCAGGTTTATCTGAATGATATTTATTTACAAATCCAGCAAAAATTGATGATATATTTTTAATTGCTTTTATGTATTGACATTCAATATTATGAATACCTGGTGAAACTATAATTTTAGGAGAGAGATTATTTAATATTTTAGTTCCTAAAAATGAGGTTAAAGAATCTGGATGACAAAAATTTGCACTAAATGAATCCTTCCTATTTCTAAGAGCACCATGACGATGAAAGCCTGTAAAAAAACCTAAATTAGGATATTTTTCACATAATATAAAAGGCTTATTATTACTTTTATCCATACAAAATGAACCTACTAGGCACGTAAGAACAACATTCTTCCTACCTAGATCCTCTTTTAATTTAACTGCTAATTCAATATCATCTTGAATATGGTTACTATTTGAAGCAAGAATAACAATATCACAGTTTAAAATAAGATTCTCTAAATTATTGTATCTATCTTGAATTCCTTGATCTATAGGGGAGGCCATTTTTACTATTCTCTCAATAATTTTTGGTTCCATTTTTGATAAGACGTCATCTGAGAAAGCACCAAACAATTCTCTACCTGGACGAGGAGCTAATAAAATATTTAATTTTTTAGAATGCATTGCACAGTTATAAGCTAATGATGCTGGATATAAGCCAACGCTATAAAAACCTACTTTGCAATTAATAGTATTTTTTAAAAATGCATCAAATGAACATTTATCAATTGTTCCATTAAAAAATTTATTTTCCATTACAAGTTTCTAAATATACTTAAATTGCTTTACTTTTAATTATCATACAAAAATCAATGTATGAAATAAATTTGAATACTAAATTGTTATAATAAAAATTCATCCAATTAAATTTTGAATGAACAAAATCTTTCAAAAAGATAAAAATATTTTTAGATGGAAATTACAAGTAAAACTTTAGGATTAGAGAAAATAATATTATCTTCGCAAAATATTCTATTTATACAAGACATAGATGGCGTTTGTATTCCTCTCGTAAAGGATCCAATGACTAGAAAATTAAGTAGAGAATATATATTTGCAGCGAAAAAGTTAGATAAAGAATTCTTTGTACTTACATGTGGAGAACATGAAGGGAAGAGGGGAGTTAATAGAATAATTGAAAGATCTTTAGGAAGTAAATATAAACCGAGGCAAGATGGACTTTATTTAAGGGGTTTAGCAGCATGCGGTGTTGAATATCAAGATAGTAAAGGTGTTATAAATTTTGAAGGCATTTCAAAAGAAGAATTAGATTTTTTAGCTAATGTACCAAAATTAATGCGACCCAAATTTAGATTGATTGTTAAAGAATTATTTCCCCAAATGGATGATAATTTAATAAATTTCCATATGAAAAAGTCAATTTGTGATACTAGATTTTCTCCAACAGTGAACTTTAATAGCCTTTTTGAAATATCAGAAAATAATCTTATAAAAATAAAAATACAAAGATATTTTGAAAAGATGATGAATGAAATAATCTCTATAGGAAAATCTAGGGGATTAAGAGATTCATTCTTTCTCCACATATCACCAAATTTAGGATCAAAAAATGGAGTTGAATTATTAAAAGAATCAAAAAATAATGATATTGGTTCAACTGATATTCAATTCCTTTTAAAAGGTGCACAAAAAGATGCAGGAGTATTATGCTTATTAAATAAATTTATTGGAGATAAAAAAGGTAAAAAACCATTTGGAGAAAATTTTAATTTTAGAGATGCACCAATTGGTAAAAATGAGAAAATAGCTTTCTGCAAAAAATATATCGAACCTAAGGACTTGCCAATTATAATTGGAGTAGGTGATACTATTACTTCTAATCAAATTAGAAAGAGTAATTCTTTTGCAAGAGGCGGAAGTGACAGATCTTTTTTAGAATTTATTCAATTATTAGGTTATGAATTTGGTATTAAAAATAATATAATTTTTGTTGATAGCAGTTATGGAGAAGTTTTTAGACCATCAACAAGAAAAACTGGTATGAAAGGTATAACAGATAAATATGATATTCTTAAATTTGATATTATTTTTCAGGATGGCCCAGAAGAATATATTAAATGGTTTACTAAAATAGCCCATAAAAGATATCAAATTAAAAATTAATATATTTATTTTTATTGACTTATTAAGTTTTTATTGACACTTTAAAAGTAAATAGAGATTCAATGAAAACTGTATTCCCTAAGATAAAAAAAGAATCTATAGATACTTTACAAATTAATATTGGATATAAATGCAATCAAGCTTGCAAGCATTGTCATGTTAACTCTAGTCCAAGTAGAACAGAAATGATGTCAGAAAAAATTCTAGATTTAATTCCAAAGATAATAAGAAAATTCAACATAAAAACTTTAGATATAACTGGTGGAGCCCCAGAAATGAACCCTAATTTTAAGAAACTTGTATTAAGTCTAAAAAATCAAAATATAAATATTATAGATAGGTGTAACTTAACAATTTTCTTTGAAAAAGGTTATGAGGACTTACCTAATTTTTTAGCTAAAAATCAAGTAATTATTACAGCTTCATTACCATGCTATGAAAAAGAGAATGTAGAGAAGCAAAGAGGTTCAGGTGTTTTTGATAAAAGTATTAATGCGATCAAAATCTTAAACAATTTAGGATATGGAAAAAAAAATAGTGGACTTCAATTAAATTTAGTGTACAACCCTATAAACCCCACATTACCCCCTCCCCAAGAGAAATTAGAAAGTGACTATAAAAAGGCCCTTTATGAGAGATACAATATAACTTTTAATAAGCTTTATACGATAACAAACATGCCTATTAATAGGTATGCCGACTTTTTAAAAATGACTGGAGAACTTGAAAAATATTTTGAATTACTTGCAAATAATTTTAATCAACAAAATTTAAAAAATTTAATGTGTAAAAAAACCTTAAGTATTGATTGGGAAGGTCATATTTATGACTGCGATTTTAATCAACAACTAAAATTAAAAAGTGTAAATGGACCAAAAAATCTTTATGACCTTTTAAATTACTCATCGTCATTTGATTATCAAATTGCAGCAAAAAATCATTGTTTTGCATGTACCGCAGGGGCGGGTTCGAGCTGTGGTGGAAGCTTAAGTTAAAATTAAATCACAAACAATTAGGACAGATGGCTTTAACTTTAAATGATGACTCGATTAATTTAAATCCTTTAATACTTGCAGCTTTTCGTCCAGCCTCTAAAACTTGATCACTTTCAAACTCTTCAGTTCTTCCGCATTTAATGCATATTAAATGATGATGGTCAGGGAAATCATTACTTAATAATTCATATCTATGGCCACCTTCACTTAATTCTCTTTCATAAAGGAACCCCATTTGCACTAGGAGCCTTAAAGTTCTATAAATAGTTGCAAGTGAAACTTTTGAATTTAAGTCTTTTAATTCCGAATGAACTTCTTCAGCACTTAAGTGATTTCCTGGTCCAATATTTTCAAATAAATTAAGTACTTTTAATCTTTGCTTAGTTAATCTTTTTCCTTCTTGATGTAAGCCAGATCCCAAAGGATTTCTTATAACTAAATATTTTGAAACGACTTGCAATGTATTATTAAATTTTTTCAATATTAACCTTTAAAAATATTTTTACAAGAAAATTCCATTTTAATTTGAAGTTTTTAACAGTATATTTTGTATGAAATTATAAATTTTTTATATGAATTACTTTATTAAACAAATTTCAAAAAGGGAAACAGCTTTATTAATAATGGACGCACAAGCTAAAATTATGAAACCAATTAAAAATAAAGATTTAATATTAGAAAATATTTATAAGCTACTAAAAGCATATGAAATTTTAGGTGAAAATATTTATATCTCTGAACAAAATCCTCTTAAGTTAGGATCAACAGTTGAAAAACTTATACCAAAAACCGATTTTAAAATATTTGAAAAAATGAATTTTAGTATTGCAAATAATCAACAATTAAAGAATGAATTATCCTTCAAGAAAATAAAACAATTAATAATTTGCGGATTTGAAACGCATATATGCATACAACAAAGTGTATTAGGTTTATTAAAAAACAATTTTCAAGTTTATCTTGTAGCAGATTCAATCAGTAGTAGGAAAATAATAGATCATGATATTGCTGTTGAGAGAATGCGATCAGAAGGAGCAATTTTAGCGACCTCAGAATCAATAATTTTTGAATTATGTGAGACTGCATCAAGAAGTGAATTTAAAGAGATAAGTAATATTATTAAAAACAATTAATCTTATAACTGGTATGTTTTTTTATATATTTTAGAATCAGAATATAAATTTATGAATTCTTTAAATGCAAATATTCAGTGAAAAAATCTTTTACGCATTATCAATATTTTTAATAGGAATAGTTTCAACGATATTGATAGCAAAATTCTCAAAAATCTTTTTTAAAAGGATAGCAAATAGAACAAAAACTGATTTTGATGATTTTATTTTTGATTCTTTAAATAGCACAATAAAACCTATTGGAATTCTTTTATCAACTTATTTTACAATTGATTATTTTTCAGTTAGCGATATCACTTTTGTATCAGTCTTACTTAATCTCAAGAAATTATTGATTCTGATTATTTTTATAAAAGCTTTAAACAAAATATTAATAAGATTACTTTCTGAAGCGACCAGTAAAATAAATGACTCTTCATTAAGTTCAATGATATCCTCTTTAACACCTTTAACCAAAGCATTTACATGGACTATAGGCTCAATATTTTATTTACAAAATATAGGAGTTCAAATGACGGCGATATGGGCTTTGCTCAGTGCAGGAGGTATTGGAGCTGGATTAGCATTAAAAGATCCGGTCCAAGAGTTTTTTGAATATATAACTATTCTTCTAGATAAACCATTTCAAAAAGGAGAGTTTATTAAAGCGGATGGAGTACTAGGAATGGTTGAGAGAGTAGGTGTTAGATCATCAAGAATTAGGAGTATAAACGGAGAAATAATTGTTATGAGTAATAGTTCTCTTACCAATGGAATGATTGCAAATTATGCTCAGATGAGAAAAAGAAGGTTAGTACATAAATTGGGTGTCGTTTATGAAACATCTCCAGAAATTATGAAGAAAATTCCATTGATTCTTAAGAATATTGTTAACAATACAGATAATGCATCATTCGACAGGTGCCATTTTACAGATTTTGGAGATTTCAGCTTAAATTTTGAACTTGTTTATTATATCCCAACAAACAATTACTTTGCCGCAATGGAAGCGCAGCAAAATATTAATTTGAAAATTATGGAAGAATTTAAATTAAATAGTATTGAATTTGCTTTCCCAACTCAAACCTTACAAATTGATAGGAGTAACTCCAAATGAATTACACAAATCAACACTAAAATTCCAAAGCTTAGCTGCTAACTCTGGATCAGAGGCCTCCTCGCTTACATCAATAACACTTAATTTATGTTTTCTAAAAGAAATAAGTTGATTGCTTAAATGTAGGTATTCAATATTATTATAATTTTTATCCATTGCAATTTTATAGAGTAAACTTCCTGCATCTTGGACGCTTTCTGAAATTCCTAATAATTTACTAGCGATTATTGAAAATATAAGATAACCAGACTTATTAAATTTGCTACTATACCGAAAAAAACCTAGACCTTTATCAGGGAAAACCAATCCTGGAGCCCAAGAAATTACAGAGATTTTTCTTTTTTTTATTCTTAGTCTATTGATTAATTCTTTAGCAAATAAAATATTACATAATTTACTATTTTTATATGATTTATCTGCATTAAAATTTTTAAAATTACCCATAATTTCTTCTTTGAAATTATTTAAATTATTCAAACCTGCTTTCTCTCCAATATTACCTCCGGAACTTTTTGGATTATGAACATCGGAAGAAGTAATAATAATTCTTGATTCTGATGAATCCTTAATTATTGCATTTAAAAGATTTATTAAGTAAAAATGAGCAAGATGATTTACTGCAAATGTTAATTCAATGCCTTGCTTTGAAACTTTTGGGTATAATGCACCAGTGTATTGTAAACCAGCATTTAATATAAAAATATCAAATTTTATACCATCATTTTCAAAGAATTTTTTTAAATTTGAAATATTTTCAAGATTTGCCAAGTCAATATCACAAATTATTTTTAAATATTTTTTTAGGTAACTTTCACTATAAAAATTCTTTAAATCATTTATGAATGAATCTTTTCTTATTTTTGATCTTATAGGGACATATAAATAATTTTTAGTCTCTAAGAATTTTATTACTGAATAAAATCCAATACCTGAATTAGCGCCAGTTATAAAAATAGTCTTACCAAATTGATTAAAAATAGAAGAATTATTAGTCATGAAATTAATAATTTAATTAAACGATTTAATAAATTTAGTTTATATAAAAATATTTCTTCAAATGTAACCATATAAATTATTGTTAAAACAGAGCTACCATAACTCATATATTTATTTTTTTTTATTAGTATAAACTTCTTTATATTTAAATAAAAAGTTTATTAAATTAGTCTCAAACTAAATCTTTTTATTTAAAACCCATTACTCTAAAGTTTAAATAAATGACTACCAAAGAGTTGCCAGATGTACTTGTTCTAGGTGCGGGACCCGCAGGTATGGCAATTGCATCAGCTTTAGGGAAAGAGAGTTTAAAAGTAGATGTGCTCTCTCCTAAGGGACCAGATGAACCGTGGCCAAATACATATGGGATTTGGGGAAATGAGGTAGATCAACTTGGTTTAGAAAATTTACTAGAACATAGGTGGAAAAATACAGTAAGTTTTTTTGGGAATGGATCATTAAAGGAACATGATTTTGAAAACAAGCCGACACAGCACCTATTAGACTATGGATTATTTGATAAAAAGAAACTTCATTCATATTGGTTAAATGAATGCAATAATTCATTAATAAATTGGCATCAAGGATTTGCAAATAAAATTAATTTTGAGCAACATAAAAGTACTGTTACAACTGATGATGGGAAGGTTTATTCTGCAAGACTTGTGATAGACGCAACAGGATATGATCCAATCTTTTTAAAATTAAAATCAAATGAACCTCTAGCTGTTCAAACTTGTTATGGAGTAGTAGGCAATTTTAGTAAACCGCCTCTCGAAAAAGATCAATTTGTCTTGATGGACTATAGAAGTGATCACTTAAGCGAGACGCAGAAAAAAGAGCCACCTACTTTTCTATATGCTATGGACATGGGAGATGGGAAATATTTTCTTGAAGAGACACAGCTTGGTCTTGTTAATCCATTAACGATGGATGACTTAAAAGGTCGTTTAGAAAAAAGACTTGCACATAGAGATATCGAAATAACAAGCAAGCAGCATGAGGAATTAGGATTATTTCTGCCTATGAACATGCCAATACCTGATTTTAAACAACCTATTCTTGGTTATGGAGGTGCTGCTTCAATGGTTCATCCTGCCTCTGGATATTTAATTGGAAATGTTTTAAGAAGAGCCCCTTTAGTTGCTAAAGCGATATCTGATGCAATGCAAGATAAAAATCTTCCCACTATGTTAATAGCAAAAAGAGGATGGGAAAGTTTGTGGCCTACTGAATTAATAAGGAAAAAATCTTTATATCAATTTGGTTTAGAAAAATTGATGAGATTTGATGAGAAACTTTTAAGAGAATTTTTCGAAAGTTTTTTTCAATTACCTAAAAATCAATGGTATGGATTTCTTACTGATACTTTATCGTTGAAAGAAATTGTAAATGCAATGTGGATAATGTTTCTTAAGGCTCCTTGGAGTGTTAAAAAAGGATTGATGATTATGAGGGGTAGAGAATTAAAAATGTTGTTTAAAATTATTTTTCCAAATATATAGATTTAATGAGGACAATATTAATAAGCGGTGCAAGTAGTGGAATAGGTTTAAAAATTGCTTATAAGCAGCTTAAAGAGGGTAATAGAGTTAGTGCTGGTATTAGAGATTTAGAATCTTTAAAAGGTAGCATGATCGATCCTTGTAATTGGTCTAATGAGCAATTAATTTTAAATAAATATGATGCTTTAGATAAAAATTCAGCTAAAAATTGGATATCGAACACTATAAAGTCATTTGGCAGTTTTGACACTTTAATTAATTCTGCAGGGATTTTATCTAAAGTGCCTTTTTTATACAAAGATGATGATTTGGATGAAATAGATAAAACAATGAAAATAAACTTTTTAGCTGTTTGGGAACTAACAAGATTATGTTGGGAAAATCTTTCTTCATCAAAAAATGGAAGGATTATTTCAATAGTCTCAATGAGTGGCAAAAGATCTAAAGGAGATTTAGCTGCTTATTCTTGTTCTAAATTTGCTCTTATGAGTATATGTCAAACCATGAGGAATGTAGGATGGGACAAAGGAATAAGGGTTACAACAATCTGTCCAAGTTGGGTAAATACTAAAATGGCAAAAGGGGTAAAAACTATAGATAAATTTGAGATGAGTCAACCTGAAGATATTTCAGAAATCTGTTCTACCATTTTAAAACTTCCTAAACAATCTGTCCCTTTTGAGATAAAAATAAATTGCAATTTAGAAATTTAAGTAGCGTTGATAATACTATAAGAAATTAAGAGCATGGCTAAAGCTATAAAAAATGCTTTAATCCTATTAGTAATTAGTGAGAATAATGAAATATCTTCAGCGAAATATCCTCCAAAGCTTCCTGTAACAAAAAGAATTATCATTGGCACTGATCCAAAAATAAAAGAATAGCCGAAAGAATTTAAAAATCCTAAATTTAAATAATTAAGTAATAGAAAAGAAAAACCAAATAATAGTGAGGAAGCAAATAATGTAATAGAGACTTCTGCATCAAGGGTATGCGGAAGATTTCCTCTTAGCTCAAATTGTTTTTGACAATCTGATAATTGTCTTTTAGAAAGACGAAGATAACCAGTTTCAGGTATTCTTTGATATCTATATTTTCTTAATAGTCTAGCTTTAAGGGTTTCAGGTTCTTTTGTGAGAATTGAGAATAATAATTCATCAGGATTTAATTTCTTTATTTTTTTTTGAAGATTATCTGTTTTATCAATTCTATAAAGATCACCAACTCTTATAAGATAAACATATCCCGACATTTTTTTGATTATGTTAAAAATTACTTCTTTTTAAATAATACTAACAATATCAAAAAAACATATCTTTTTCATAAAATGAAAAAACATATATTATTTTCATTTCGTAGGTGTCCTTTTGCAATAAGAGCAAGATGGGCAATAAAAATGTGTGGTCTAGAAGTTGAGATAAGAGAAATTGACTTAAAAAATAAACCTTCAGAATTAATAAAAAATTCAGTTTCGCAAACTGTACCACTATTAATTTTAAATAATGGAAAGGTGATTGAAGAAAGTCTTGAGATTATTATTTGGGCATTGAAAAATTCATCAAAAAATTACATTGAAAAGTATTTTAATAAAAGTTATCGAGAAATAATTTTAGAAACTATTTATGAAAATGATCATATTTTTAAATATCATTTAGATAGATTTAAATATTTTTCAAGGTTTAACCCCAATAAAAAGGCGTTTCATTTCAAAAATGCACAAAAATTTTTACAAAAAATGAATATTTCTTTAAGTCAATCTAATAAAAATAGATGGCTCGTCGGTGATAAAGAATCAATAGCAGATTGGTGCGTTTGGCCATTCGTAAGACAATTTAAAATTGCATGCGATAGTCAAAAAATTATAGATTATTTTGAAGAGCCTATAGAATCTTGGTTTAATTATTTCTCAAAACATAAAAACTTTAAATTCGTAATGCATAAATATAGTGTTTGGGAATCTAGTTCAATAATAGAAACATTTCCAAAAAATTTAGATTTCTGACAATCTTCTTTTCTCAATTATTTTTGCTAACTCTAGAAAGTATCCAGCTGTTCTGTATTTTCCAATATTTTTATCTTTACCCTCTATATCACTTCTTATCTCTGCAGTTTCTGCCATCAAAAGATCAAGTTCATTTGGAATTAGGCTATATAAATCGCCTAATTCCACTTCTCTCCCTAGTAAATGACTTCTAAACCATTTTTCTTTACTTTCTTGAGGAGGTATATCATAAGGACTGTTTCGCATTTAATTCTTAATTTATAATTTACTTATTTTAAGTTTATTAATTTTATGATTTAAATAACACTGCAAATTTATTATTTAAAAAGAATGCAATAATGACTACTAAAAGAGATAAAGCGCCACAAATCTCAGTCCAATCCGTAAGTCCAATTCTTGATAGTAAAAATGGCGATAAAACTGTAAAGAATCCTCCAGATAATAATAATTGTGCAAAAAGTTGTTTAGATGTAAATATGGGCAAGGTCTTAGAAAGATTATTAGGATCTGCCAATCTTAAAAGTAATAAACCTGAGGCAACAACCCCAGTTGAATTGCCAAACTCTACTAACCCTTTTTCAAACCAAAAATCATCAAAAACGAAGTATGAAAAAAAAGCAATACATAAAATATTCCACAAAAGACCAAAGATAGTAAGTAGGATTATAATAGTCAGATTTTTCATCACTATGGATAAATTTAAACTAGCCATAGCTGAAAATATTAGTAAATCGGTCGATAATATACCCATTTCCCTTTGGAGGATTTGAGAAATAAAAGCAGTTTTTTCAGTCTTTTCAATAATGTATCTTATCAACAAGGAACCAATGAGTATTAATGGAAAAACTGGTAAAGAAGATATAACTTCTTTTGAAAAATCTCCAAAAACAGTTGAAATTAGCCTTATGAAATTTACCAACAAAACCCCTATAGTTATTGCTAATCCTACAAATCCTAAATTTACCAAAAGAGTTCTTAAATCATCATAAATATTAAAGTTAAATTTTAAATCTTTATCATCTTTGTTTTCTATAACTTCAGCCTGTTTAGTTATTTCAAAAATCTTACCCAAAAGTATAAATAAGCTTCCAATTAATGAAGAGGACAATAAACCCATAGTAGCCATAGCCAATCCTAGATCTAAACCTTCAGGGAAACCTAGCTTATTAAAACTATTTCCAATAATAGCGGCAGCACCATGACCACCTTCAAAGCCAACCTCAATTAAACAACCCATAAGAGGATTAACGTTTATAGATTCTGGCAATAGAAATTTGACAACCAATCCTCCAACAAAGAATTGCCCAAAGCCCAAAGCTAAAGCTAGTAAAAATTGATTCCCAATGGGCTTTATTAAACCCTTTATATCTGGGATAGATCTTCCCAGCATCAAAGTTGCAAATACGATTGATAGAAGAGGCGTTAAAGACTCTTCCCAAATAGCAGTAGTTTCTTTCGTTAAAAGATTAAATATTCCATAGGGACCTATTAGTATTCCAAAAATCCCACAAATAACAGCGATTGGTAGTCCAAATCTTTCTAATTGAATAGCAAATTTCAATCTTCTACCAAAAATCAATAAAAAACCAATTACTAATAATCCAGCAATACTAACAAATATAGAATTTGAAAAAATATTACTATTCTCCATTGACAAGATTTCTCAAATTCAGTTCTTTATTTATAAATTTAATTTAAATAAGAAAAAATTTCAAATAAAAAAGCCCCAATAATATTGAGGCTTTTTTTAAGTAGAAATTTAAAATTAATTAATCTTTAAGTGTAACTGTAGCACTATCAATGTTACTAATAGCATTTGTTACTCTCTTAAAATCAAATCCAAGTGCTCTTAGTGCATGCCATAAATGTCCCTGAATAAAGAAGAAACCAAAATAGTAATGCACATTAGCTAACCAAGCTCTTGAAGTGTATTCACCATCTGGTAAGTCAACAGTGTCAATCCAGTAAGGAGATATACTAAACTTCAATTCAAGTGGTTCACCAAAGAATTCAGTTGGATAAACAGTAGTATTTGAAGCACTCCAAAAAGCAGCTACAATTGCCATCCAACCAATACCTGCAAGTGACCAAGATAAAACAGCTTCAGCAGAAAGAAGACCTTTACCTTTGAATTTAGTAAATTCCCCTACCTGTTTTGTAGCTATATGCCATGCACCACCAGTAATTTCAACAAAGGCTAAGAAAGCATGACCACCCATGACTTCTTCTAAGCTATCGATTGTCAAAAAGTCTGTTTGATGATTCCAGATTTTAGCAAGATTTAATTCATATTCAACCTGTCTAACAGAACCAATAGCAGGATCATAAATTCCGTGAACTCTTGCCCATTCAACAAATGCAATTACAGCAAATCCGAGAATGATTAAGTGATGACCAAGAATAAATGTCAATTTGTCAGGATTATCCCATTCAATATTGAATTTTCTTGCTCTGCCAATTTCTGAATCCTCTAAATTTCCTGGGAGGAGTAGAGAATGAAGAAGACCACCAGCAGCCAATACCATTGAAGAAACAAGGTGAACAATTGCTACTGCGATAACAGGTTTAGTGTCTCCCATCGCAACACCATTAGCATCAAACCCTATTCCAAGGGTAGCTAAGTGCGGAAGAACGATAAGAGGTTGATTGCCCATAGGAACACTAGGGTCAAATCGTGAAAGTTCAAATAGGGTGAAAGCTCCTGCCCAGAAAACGATTAATCCAGCATGTGCTACGTGAGCTGCAATGAATTTACCTGAGCGATTTGCTACACCTGAATTACCAGCCCACCATCCATAGGTGACATCTGGATTTCCATAGGTTTGCATTTAGGAAGTTATTAGCTTAAACGTACTGACAATACTTTATATTCAATCAAAGAGTTTAATTAATAACAAAATTGTAAAGGTTATTAATGCTCCGGTAATAGTTTAATCATAAAATAATCAAAATATTTTGACTTAAATTTGATCAATTACATTGCTATATCTACGTTTTATTAATTTATGAATGAAGCGATAAGAAGTAAAAAAATAAAAAAATTATTTTAAAATCTCTTAATGCTGACATTAATAATTTTTCGTGTAATAAAACTATTTTCACATTGCCGCATTGAAAAACAATTATTAAAAAGGGAGTAAAGATATAAAATCTTAATGACTATTTCTCAAAACCCTTCAGAAAAGATTTCCCTCACAATGAAATCTGAAGGTCATTATAAAAAGGCTGCTGAGAGTTATAGAAGATCAGAACAGTATATAAATATGATTAATTTATATCCAGTATTGCAAAATACATTAATAGATTGCAAAAACGAAAATCTAATAGAATGATCTTTAAAACTTTAAAAATTAAATTTGATAACTATTAAGCAGCAATTTGATTAAATTTTAACAATTTATATTTACTAATAACTTTTTCACAAGCATTAACATTATAAATAACTTCAGGACTCCAAGGTTTTAGTTGCCCTAAAGGTGAACTCCTCCAATGAATTCCAGGTTTTAAATGGACATACTCTCTTAATTCGGATAATTGACTTTCTCTTATTCCCAGCTTTTCTGCTGCCAAGCCACATGGATGCCATACATTTTCTAACATTATTTTCTGAGATATTTATATACCTTGATAACGTTTTTCTTTGCAGCGAGAAAGTACCTGTACGAAATTAAATTGAAATTAAATTGAAATTAAATTTGTAAAGTCTCCTTCTTAAAAGCTTTTACTACAAAAAAAATAAATTAAGAAATATTAAATGTCGAGGTTTCATTAAAAATAATTTTATTGGGTCTACATTTTCTTATGGATGATTTGAATTCTAGATATTCCTTAATGTCAATATTTTCTGTTTGATTATCATTCCAACCTTTTATCCATTGATTAGATTCATCAAAAACTTTTTTAGAAATTGTAAAATTAATTGATTGATCTAAAACAGATACAATGTCTAAATAAACTTTTTTTTTTAATAAGTATCGATTAATAATAACAAAGTGTTTTAATCCATTAATTGTTTTTTTTGAAGTCCAATAAATTTCCACAATTAAAAATTAATTTTTATCTATAGTGTTTTTATATTCATTTCTAATTTGTTTTAATAAATTTTTTCTTTCTATTAAATAAGCCATAGAATCTCTTTTAGATAAATTAAATCTTTCTTTTTTTGTTAAATTCATCCAAGAATATAAGTTATCTTTATTAAATTTAATTCCAACTCTTCTTTTTAGTATTTTACTAAGGTAATTATCGTTTAAATAATTTAAAAACTTGACTAAGAATAACTTTATGTTCATACTTTAGCAGAAATATTAAAATTTAGATTTGTTAAAATCCACTCTTCTAACTTAGCATTATCTTCAATTGATATTTTTAACTCTTTATTACTTTCATTACTATTATTAAATAATTTTATTGAAAATTGATTTTTCTTAGCCTCTTCATCTCCAATAACCACAACACTTCTTGCATTACATTTATTAGCTTTTTTAAATTGCCTTGAGAAAGAAGATCCACTTAAATCTAGTTCTGTTATTAGATCAAAATTACTTAATATCCTAGATAAAGCTATCGCAAGCGATTCTGCTAATTGTCCCTTATTGACAATGTAAATATCTGGATCTCTACCAACCTCTAAATTCTTCCCAGATATTAATATCAATCTTTCTAATCCAATCGCAAATCCAATAGCTGGTGTTTTATCCCCGCCCATTTGATCAATAAGATCATCATATCTTCCCCCTCCACAAACAGTTGCTTGAGACCCAAGAGCCCCACTTGTAATTTCAAAAGCAGTATGACTGTAATAATCTAGACCTCTAACCAATTTAAGATTTTCAACAAAAGGAATTTTTAAAAATTTGAGCTGATTCTTTACAAAGGAATATCTTTCTAAGCTTTTTTCAGATAAAAATTGATTTAATTTCGGGGCATTTTCTAAGATTCTCTGGGTATGAGGATTTTTTGTATCCAGAATCCTTAGGGGATTTTTATTCATTCTTGCTTTTGAGTCTTGATCAAGATCTTCATAGTTATCTTTAAGCCATTTTAAAAAAGCTATTTTATAGTTTTCTCTATCAGAACTATCTCCAAGACTATTTATTTCTAAATTTAATTCACTTATACCTAATTTTTGCAAAATGTCCCAAGCTAGGGAGATAATTTTGATATCACTATTGGGAGATTCATATCCAATAAATTCTACCCCTAACTGATGAAACTGCCTTTGCCTACCTGCCTGTGGCCTCTCATACCTAAACATTGGCCCCATATACCATAATTTATTAAAAGTTCCTTTTAAATTCCCATTATTAACAACTGCCCTCGCTACTGACGCAGTACCCTCTGGACGAAGAGTGCATGATCTTTCACCTCTATCTAAAAATGTATACATTTCTTTATTAACTACATCCGTACCCTCTCCAATGCCTCTTACAAATAATTCAGTCATCTCAATAATAGGTGTTCTTATTTCTCTTACATGTGCTCTAAATAATTGCTCTTTTATAATATTTTCAACATTTTGCCATTTCTTCAATTGTTCAGGAAGAAGATCTGTGGTTCCTCTGAGATTTTTTAAGTTATTCAAGATAATAAATAATTCAAGATTTTAATTTAGAGTAAATAATAAATCTAAGTTGTACTCATCATGTAGTAATTTTAACTTAAGAATCTTTTAAATTTTGGAAAAGGACAAAACTTCAGATATTCAACATTGTGGAACTAAACCTAAAAAAATTGCTTTTGGCATAGCACCACTTGGAATAATTTCTATTGGTATTGTTCCAATGGGAGTTGTAAGTATAGGTATTGTTCCAATGGGTGTATTTTCATTTGGAGCAGTTGCAATGGGTATTTTAAATTTATCTATTGTAGGGATGGGAATAATCTCTTCAGGTATCACCACTATGGGGGTTTGGGAATATTCACCTAGAAAAGGGACTCATCAACATAATTTAGAGAATAAATCTCTAATGAAGAAAGAATCCCATTCAAAAGAAAGAATCATGCTTTTTAAAACCAGAACAGAGGCAGAAAATATGGCTAAAAAACTTGGTTGTATGGGGGCTCATAAGATGGGAGATAATTGGATGCCATGTAATTCTCATAAATAAATATAAGAAATATCAATTTAAAATATCAATTTAAAATTTCAACTTTAAAATCTAACTCAGTTGCTTCAGTTTCAGATAATTTTCTAGTCCATGCTCCCTGAACAGGACTATTCCATCTGAAACCAGCATTTTTTGCTAATGACCTATCCTCATAACTAACTATTGCTTTATATAAATATTTAGGTTCAGTAGCTTTAAGTAAAAGATCTTCAAGATTATCAATCTTTTTAAATACTTCTGAAATATAATAACAATCAGATAAAGCCCTGTGCAAATTCCACACTGGAATATTAAAACCAAGAGCAAGATCAGTTACGGATGGTCTAATTTTGATATTCTTCTTAAAAGACCAATTTATATCATCTAAACTACATACCCATTTTTTGTTTATAGAAGGTAGATATCCTTTCCCAAACCATTTCTTATCAAAAGCAGCATTATGAGCAACTATAAAATCGCAGGATTCAATAAGTTTTAAAAAGAATTGAATTCCCTCCTTCCAAGGCTGCATAACATTTGAAACATCCACAGATATTCCATTAATAAATTCAGCAGCATTATTCTCTACTGGCAACACAAAAGATAATTGTGAGATAACAGACTTTAAAGGGACATTAAAAAGGATGCATCCTATCTCAATAACTTCGTCATTATTCTCATCTAAACCAGTAGTTTCTGTATCTAATATGAGTATTGATTCCACAGATTTTCTATTAGGAGAAGTATCAATAATCAAATCATCTGATTGAATTAAACCATTTTTATTCGGGATTTTTGTAAACTTTTTATTAAGAAAATCAAGTTGATCTAAATTATCGTTACTAAAATTTTCCAACTTTGCTAAGTAAATTACTAATATTTATATTGACGCATTTGATAAAAATTTCCTTTAAATTAATATTAATTAAATAATTTCAGGAAAAAATTTTTTAACGTTCAAGAGAATAAAACTCCAATAAATTATAAAATTAAATGTATTTCACAAAATTCCAATTTAATACAAATTGTTATTGGCCATCAAATCCAAAAAAAATTATTGAATTTATTGGAGGTAGTTACTTAGCGACAAGACCCGATTTTGCATATAAAAGATTTATTGAAAATCTACTTAAAAAAAATTATGCTGTGCATGCATATCGATATATCCCTCAGTTTGATCATCAAGAAATCTCCTCAAATGCATGGAAAGATTTTACAAATTGCAAAAAAGTCCTCTTTAAGAGAATTAGTAAGGAAATTAAGACAGTAAGGGTTGGGCACAGTTTAGGTTGTAAACTGCACTTAATTAGCCCCGACGGGGGTAGGAATTGCGAAAAGTTTATATCTATAAGTTTTAATAACTTCTCGGCAAATAATTCTATTCCTCTTTTAAAAAAGATTTCTCAAAAATTTGAATTTAGAAGTGAATTTAGTCCCAGTCCTAAAAAAACGCTTAATATTATTAATAATACATACATCCAGAATAAAAATTTATTAATAAAATTTAATGATGACAAACTAGATCAAACGGAATCGCTTCTATCGACATTAAAACTTAGAAGAAATGATAATACTAAAGGATTAATAATGAAAGGTAATCATACTTTAATTGCTAGTGCAGGTATAAGAGAAGACTTACTTGGAGAATGGGCTGATGATGATCTTAAAAGAAAAACAATCGAAAAAATTTCTCATTTAATTGATGATTTTACTTAGCTATCTTCTTTCAATTTTTCCAAAACTGAACTATCTTCTAAAGTACTAATATCACCACTTATTTTTTGTCCTGAAGCTAAAGACCTTAATATTCTTCTCATTATTTTTCCACTTCTGGTCTTAGGGAGTGCATCAGATATTATTATTTTCTCTGGTTTAGCGATTATTCCAATCTCATTGACAACATGTTGCTTTAATTCATTAATCAAATTTAACGATTTCTGAAAATTTTTCTCTAGAGAAACAAAGGCAACTATAGATTCTCCTTTTATAGAATCTTTCCTACCAACCACTGCAGCTTCTGCAACCGATTCATGACTAACTAATGCTGATTCTATTTCCATAGTGCCTAATCTATGACCAGAAACACTTATGACATCATCAACTCTTCCCATTATCCATAAATACCCGTCACTATCAATACGTGCCCCATCTCCTGCGAAATAAACGTACTTTTTATCCTTCATAGGGAAAAATTCCCAATAACTTTTTTTAAATCTATCTGGATCACCATGAATAGTTCGCATCATTCCTGGCCAAGGTTTTTTTACTATTAAGTATCCTCCCTCATTTGAATTTACTTCTTCACCGTCTTTATTCACAATTGAGACTTCTATTCCTGGGAGTGAGAAAGTAGCTGAGCCTGGCTTAGCATTAACAGCTCCAGGGAGGGGACTTACCATTATGCCGCCCGTTTCTGTCTGCCACCAGGTATCAACAATTGGACATTTATCTTTCCCTATTACATTCTTATACCAAATCCAAGCTTCGGGATTAATAGGTTCTCCCACTGTCCCCAAAAGCCTCAAACTTGAAAGATCATATTTATCTGGAATCTCTCTCCCAGACTTCATGAAAGACCTTATAGCAGTTGGAGCAGTATAAAAAATAGTTACTTTATATTTCTGGATAACTTCCCAAAAAGCCCCAAGATTAGAGGCCCTTGGAACTCCTTCATACATTAGAGTTGTTGCTCCATTTGATAATGGACCGTAAACTATATATGAATGACCCGTTATCCAGCCTACATCAGCAGTGCACCAATATATATCATCTTTTTTTATATCAAATACCCATTTAAAAGTTAAATGTGACCATAAATTATAACCAGCAGTAGTATGAACTACCCCTTTTGGTTTTCCTGTTGAACCTGAAGTATATAGTACAAATAGGCGATCTTCACTATTCATTATTTCAGGCTCACACCACTTATCTTGATTCTGCAACAATTCATGCCACCACAAATCTCTAGATGAATCCATATAAATTTCTTTTTTGATTCTTTGTACAACAATAACCTTTTCAACTATTTCATTTGCACCAGCTTCAAGAGCTAAATCGACTGCATTTTTTAATTCAATTTCTTTATCTTTTCGATATCCCCCATCTGCTGTAATCACAAACTTTGCATTTCCATCAATCAATCTCTCTTTTAAGGATTCAGATGAAAAGCCTCCAAAAACGACAGAGTGCTGCGCTCCAATTCTTGCGCAAGCAAGCATTGCAAACATAGCTTCAGGTATCATTGGCATATAAATGCAGACCAAATCTCCTTTTTTTACTCCTATTGATTTAAGTCCGTTAGCTGTTTTACAGACTTCTTCAAGGAGTTCGCTATAAGTAAATGTTTTATCATCACCAGGTTCTCCTTGCCATATCAAAGCTGTTTTATCAGAAAGCCCATTTTTTATATGCCTATCTATGCAATTATATGAAATATTAAGTTTACCTTCTGGGAACCACTTGAAAAAAGGAGCATTTTTATCATCTAAAACAGTTTGATATGGCTCAAACCAATCAATTTCAGATTTGGCATAATCATCCCAAAATTTATTTGAATCTTTTTTTGCCGCTTCTTTTAATTTAATCAATTCTTTAAAGTCCTTGATCAAAGCATTTTTAGAGAACTCTTTTGATGGAGGAAAAATTCTACTTTCTTCAAGAATATTATTAATTGAATTTTTTTTGTTAAGTGTCATATTTTTTTGTATTAATTAAATTGAAGCAAAAATAATAAAGTTTCCAACAAAAAATTAACGGTATTTAAATAAATATATTTATTTAGTAAAGACGACTCAATACAAATTCAGGTAATGCCATTAGTGCCCTTTTATAATCTGATTCAGGTAGCCATAAAATTGCATCTTTTGAATGAGAAGCAAAATCTTCTGCCAATATCCTTGATTTCTTGATAGCACCAGAATTCATTATTATTTCTAATGCATCATTTAAATCATCTTTTTCTGCTAACTCTCTATCAATTAAAACAGACAAATTTTTATTCTCCTCTAAGGCATATAAAACTGGAGCAGTTAAATAGCCACTTGCAAGATCACTAATGGCTGGTTTTCCCAACTGTTTATCATTTCCTGTGAAATCTAAAATATCATCAACCACTTGAAAGGCCAAACCTATATTCTTTCCAAATTCATAAAGCATATCCAATTTATCACCACTAATTTCACTTAAAACACCTGCTGCTTTGCAACTATTAGCTATAAGTGATGCAGTTTTACAATAACTTTTATTTATATATTTTGAAAAAGTCTGACCAGAATCATATCTATTTAAATTTTGCTTAATTTCTCCCTCAGCTAAATCCATAATCACTCTACTAAGTAGTTTAACTACATCAACGTTATCCAAATTTGCCAAATGCCAACTTGATTGAGCGAACAAAAAATCTCCAGCAAGAACAGCTACCCTTGTATTAAATCTACTATGAACTGTCTCGACACCTCTTCTCATGGAAGATTCATCAACTACATCATCATGAACTAATGATGCGGTATGAATCATTTCAGTTATTTCTGCCAATCTTTTATGTTTTATGGATAAAGAAGAATCAACTGAGATAGCTTTTGAAATTAATAAAACTATGCCTGGTCTTAACCTTTTTCCCCCTGCAGAAAATAAATGTTCTGCAGCAGCCTGTAATATAGGGTGCCCAGCCCCAATTAAATTTTTCAGTTCTAAGACAAGATCTTCAAGATCTTTCTCAACTGGTTGTAATAGCTCTGTTACTGTCTTCATATTTACCTCTAATACATACTAAAGGAATCATGCCTCTCTTCGTAGGTTAACTAAAGTAATTTTTTTATTAATTTTTAACCAATTTGTCACTTTGATAGAAAATTCGTCAATCTTTCCAGTAGCAAAAAATTCTACATTGTCATATTTATTACTTTTATCAAATTTTTCAATGGGAAAAAAGTATTTATTTAAGTTATTTGTAAGAGCTATTGAAGGATCAATAATTTTTATATCTAATACAAGTTTTTTTCTTATAATTTCAATTATTAATGGATAATGACTACATCCTAGGATTATTGCTCTAATATCTTTTTTAATTAATGGCCTTAAATATAAATCTGCGAGATAATTTATTCTATTATAATCAATAGAATTTTTTTCTATTTCAGATACAAATTCTGGACATGATTGTTGGAAGACTTTGATATCAGGTCTTCTTTTATTAATACTATTTTTATAAAAAGATGATTTCACTGTTGCCGTAGTTGCGAGTATACCAATTGAATTAGATGTAATTGTGCTAGAAACTGAAGTTATTAAGTCAAAACAAGGTATCTTTAAAGTATTCTGCAAAAGATCAAGAGCACAAGCATTTGTTGTATTGCAGGCGATTAAAAGGGCATCAAGGTCTTTTTCTTTAAACCAATCTGATATTTGAATTGCAATTTTTCTAATTTCTTCATAATCTTTTTCTCCATATGGATTTCTAGCAACATCTGCTAAATAAATAACTTCAACATCTGTTCTTGTTGAAAGAAGTGATTTTAAGACAGTAAAGCCTCCAATACCACTATCAAATATTCCTAATCTTAATTTCAACCTACTCTTTTAAAATATTCAAGAATACCTTTCGCTATAGCAAAAGCCACTCTTCTTCTATGAATTTTCTTATCAAGTCTTCTAGCATCTAATCTACCGGTAACAAAACCTATCTCCGCAAGAACTGCAGGCATATTTGTTCTTTTGATTACAAAATATCTTCCTTTCCTGACTCCTCTATCGGGACTACCTGGAGAAACTTTTAAAATCTCTTTTTGTATTTTCTCTGCTAATAGCCTTCCCCTCCATCCAGAATAATAGAACGTTTCAATTCCATTAATATATCTTTTTTTACCTCTAGAAGCATTTGCATGAATACTTACGAAAATATCTGAATTTGTTTTATTTGCTAGAGCAACTCTAGGAGATAAATCTAACTCTACCTCTTTATTTCTGGTCATTTTTACGCTGACACCTTTTTCTAAAAGTAATTTTCTAACAATCTTTGAAACATCCAAAACAACATCTGTTTCTTTTAAACCATCTATTCCCACAGCCCCTGAATCTGGACCTCCATGCCCTGGGTCAATAACTACAGAATATTTGTTTCTTTTAATATCAGGAAGATCTATAGTTCGAAAATCGACATCTCTTAAACTTATTAAATTTTGTTTTTTTGGGTATAAGACAGGAGCCTCTGAGACATTTCCTTCCTTAATTGTCTTGAAAGAATTTTGAGAAAAAGAAGTTAGTTTTATTTTCCACTTATTTTCATCTACGCCAATTACCTTTAATTTATAAGGATTAATACTTTTTTGAGGGACAAATTCAATAACTAATCTTGTTACGCCAGTAACAGGCTTCCCTAATCTAATTTCTTTAACAGGTCCATTTCCTTTTATTATTCTTGGATTCAGTAATTCTCCATTGAAGTCAACCCAAAATCTATCACCATAGTTTAGATTAGCTTTTTGAAAATAAGCTTTTAATTTAGAATTTTTTTTTGTCCTCAATTCTAAAACTCCATTTGATTTTAAGGACCAAGCAGCCAATGCACTAGATGATTTAACAGGTAGAATTGAAATATTTAAAAGAAAAATTAGAGGTAAAAATCTAGCAAAATAATAATAATTTCTTTTAAACATTATTTTGCAAAAATATTTGTTTTTCTATGTTTCAAACTAGGCATTTGTTCTCTAATTTTTTTAACTCTTGCCTTATCAGCAGGAGCAATAGCCGCACCTTGAGTTTTGCCGGCGTCTGAAAGAACAGTCCCCCATGGATCAATCACCATAGCATGGCCATGACTCTGTCTTCTCCCATAATGAATACCTGTCTGGGCAGGCGCAACTACGTAAGCAGTATTTTCTATTGCTCTTGCTTGAAGTAAAATTTGCCAATGATCCTTACCTGTAAAGGCAGTAAAAGCTGCAGGTATCATTAATAATTCTGCTCCATTTTCGGAGAGATATCGATAAAGCTCTGGGAATCTGACATCGTAACATATTGATAATCCAACCTTACATAAACCTGGGACATCAATAACAGGAGGCTTTTCTGATCCTGATAAAATAGTTGATGATTCTTTATACAAATTACCATCAGGTAGATCTACATCAAAAAGATGAATTTTGTCATATTGACCAATTATCAAACCATCTTTTCCATATAAAGCAGATCTATTAAGGATATGAGCATTATCTCCAGCAGGGACAGGATATCCACCTCCCAATAAAAACACTTGATATCTTTGCGACATGGTTTTGAGAAAATTAGCACACTTTATAGATAACTCTCCAGATAATCTAAGTTTTTCAGAATCGTCTCCTAAAAAAGCAAAATTTTCAGGCAAACCAATTAATTCAGCACCTCTTCTTGTAGCTAATTCAATTTGTTCCTCAGCTTCTGCAAAATTAGAATCCACATGAGAAGTACTTGTTATTTGTAATGCTGCGACAAGGAAATCAGTCAATGTTTTTAACTCCAATAAATAAATTCACTTAAGAGGCGCGAATGACCCCTCTTTCAACTTGAGTGGGAACAATATCTAAGCAATCAATTTGAGAGCAGCATTTAAAATCATCTTCATAATTTCCAATACTAGCCAATCTTTTACCATGAGTAGCCGTTTTAAGACATTTTAGTACATCATCTTTCCAAAAATGCCATAGAGCTAAAGCTGCATTTAATTCATCATTAACAATATTAACTTCTGTATTCCTAAATTTTATTAAATAATCAGCAAGTGCACCAGCAGCCAATGAGTCCTCTAAGGAAAAAGTTCCTTCCCATCCACTACCAAGAATTAATATATTACTTTTATTTAAGGAAATTATTCTATCTGCAACTGCTTTCCTATTCGTTAACGCCATTGGGAATAGAAATTGACTATTCTCAACTTTTTGGAGGGCTTTTGTACCATTAGTAGTACTCATAAATAATCTTTTTCCTTCAACAATTTTTCTTGTCACTGTTAAAGGCGAATTACCTAAATCGAATCCATCTATTTTTTTTCCACCACGTTCAGCAAGCATAACCCTTTTTTCAGGATCCCATTTTTGTGCTTTTTCTTTCAACAAATCTAAATCACCAAAGACCTCTACAGAATCAGCTCCATTTTTCAGAGCCCATGCGATAGTAGTAGTTGCTCTCAATACGTCTATAACAACTGCTATCTCTGATTTATTGTTCTGGACATCAGAGGCGACGTGATAATAAGTAAGATTTAAATTCAAACTAAAAAACTTAATAAAATAAAGTTATTATAGGTACATAAAAAAATTAAATAGATTTAAATTTATTTAATTTTGCATTGATAACAATAAATTTCTAAGTACTTAATTGATACTATATAAATTACCTTAACTTTTTACTACCCCAACTTCAATTCATTATGAATAAATCACGAGCGATAGAAGGTGGTGGAAGTTTGCAAGGTGTTATTGAAGTCCCTGGGGATAAATCAATATCACATAGAGCTCTAATCTTAGGAAGTATTGCAGAGGGGGAAACAACCGTTAGTGGTTTTTTAAATTCAGAAGATCCAATATCAACCGCAAAGTGTCTTAGGAATTTAGGAGTTAAAATTACAGATATTGTTGAAGGAGAGACTTTTGAAGTTATTGGTAGGGGGTTAGAGGGATATGAAGAACCCAAAGAAATTCTTGACTGTGGAAATTCTGGAACAACAATGCGATTAATTATGGGACTATTAGCGGGTCAAAAGGATAAAAATTTCGTACTTACTGGTGATAACTCTCTTATTGAAAGACCTATGGGAAGAGTCTGCAAGCCTTTAAGAATGATGGGTGGAAAATTATTTGGAAGAGAAGGAGGAAATAAAGCCCCCATATCCATTTCAGGTTCAAACCTTAAAGGTTGCGTAATTGGAACCCCAGTAGCGAGTGCACAAGTTAAGTCGGCCATACTACTTGCAGGGTTAACTGCTGCAGGGCCAACTTCAGTTATTGAACCGGCCTCATCCAGAGACCATACAGAAAGAATGCTGGATGCTTTTGGCGCAGATATTAAAATTAGAGGGGAATTAGGTAGAAATGTTGTTATTAATCCAGGCAAAACTTTAAAAGGTCAGGAAATATTAATTCCTGGGGATATAAGCTCTGCCGCCTTTTGGTTGATTGCAGCTTCTATTATTCCAAATTCAAACATTACTATTAAGAAAGTAGGACTGAACCCTACAAGAATTGGAATATTGAAAGTAATGGACATGATGGGATGTAATTACCAAATTGATGAAAAATCTACTATTGCTGGAGAAATTATTGGCAATATTCATGTAAGAACAGCCAACGAACTAAAGCCTTTTACAATTCAAGGAGATATTCTTCCAAAATTAATTGATGAAATACCCATACTTACAGTCGCAGCTTGTTTCTGTGGAGGTGTTTCTTATATTAACGATGCAACTGAATTGAGAGTCAAAGAAACAGATCGTTTAAAAGTTATGGCTAGACAACTAAATAAATTTGGAGCAAATATCAAAGAGAAGCATGATGGATTAATAATTAATGGAGATTCTAAATTTAATGGTGCAGATGTTGATAGTGAAACAGATCACAGAGTTGCAATGAGTCTTGCTATTGCCGCTTTATTAGCGAAAGGATCCTCTAAAATTTTTAGATCTGAAGCCTGTAATGTTTCTTATCCAGGATTTTGGAATGATTTGGAATCTTTACTTTAATTTTTAATAATTGAATAACTTAATAAAGGTAATTACTAAAGACGGGAGCATGTCTTTTAGAAGTGAAAAATACAATGAAAATTTTCATAGCACTTCAGGGGCATACAATGAAACAAAAAATAAATTTATTAATCCCTCAAGGCTTAAAAGATTTAAAAAAAAGTCCATAAATGTTTTGGATATATGTTTTGGGATGGGATATAATTCGGCTTTGCTTTTTGAAAATCTAATAATAGAATTATCAATTTTAAAATGGTATGGGTTGGAGCTTGATAAAAGGTCATTAAATTATGCTTTAACTGATAAAACATTTAATAACTTGTGGAATCCAAAAGTAATTGAAATTCTAAATTCGCTAAATTCAAAAGGTTTATACAAAAATAAGAATTTCGATTGCGACTTAATAATAGGAGATGCCAGAAAAGCAATTTATAAATTGCCAGAAAAAATAAATTTTGATTTGATTTTTTTAGATAGTTTCTCGCCTCAAAAATGTCCTGAGTTATGGTCTCATGAGTTTCTTTCGCAAATAAGAGATAAAATTAAATATAAAGGATACCTAATAACATATACATCAGCAGCAGCTGTAAGAAAATCATTGAGAAATCTAGGCTTTAATTTATTTAATATAAGACCAACTCTTTCAGAGAAAAATAATTGGAGTAATGGAACATTAGCAACTTTTGATAATCAACAAAATAACCCATACATCACTCAATTATCAGAGATGGAAATTGAACATCTAAATACAAAGGCATCAATTCCTTATAGAGATCCAACAGGAGAAATGTTATCAAAAGAAATTCTAGATATCAGGAAAAAAGAGCAACAATTCTCTAACCTTTTAGATACAAATTCATGGAGAAAAAAATGGGAGATGGCATAAATAACATCTAATAGTTAAATTTATGTAAAAGAAGAAAAAGAATTTATGCTAGCTATTGCGATACTAGCCGCAGGGAAAGGCACCCGAATGGTAAGCAACTTACCAAAAGTATTACATAGACTTTCAGGTGAAACTATTTTAAATAGGATCATAAATACTTCTAAAAAACTTAATCCAGATAAGATATTTGTTGTGATTGGTCATAAACCCGAATTGGTTAAAGAGTCATTATTAAATAATAAATATGTAGAAATAGTTTTACAAGAGCCTCAATTAGGTACGGGGCATGCCGTACAAGTATTATCAAAGGAATTTAACAACTTTAAAGGTAATTTACTAATCCTCAATGGCGATGTACCACTTATAAAAGCAGAATCATTAAAGGAACTTTTAAAAGTTCACTCAGAAAGAGATGCTGATGTTTCTCTAATTACAACTATGAAAGAAAATCCTTTTGGATATGGAAGGGTTTTTAAAAAAGATAATTTTATTGAAAAGATTATTGAGGAAAAAGACTGTAGCTCAAATGAGAGACAAAACAAGTTAATTAATGCAGGAATATATTGCTTTAATTGGGAAAGATTAAATAAAATAATAAATAATTTAGAATCAAATAATATTCAAAAAGAATTTTATATTACGGATACTATTTCACTTTTAGATAAGGCAATTTCTTATGAGATTATGGATGAAGAAGAAATACAAGGTATAAATAATAGGATTGATTTAGCTAAATGCGAAGAAATCATACAAAGAAAAATTAAAACCCATCATATGCTAAATGGTGTGACTTTTTTAAATCCAGAGAGTTCGTCAGTAAGTGAAGAATCTGAAATTGGAGTAGATGTAATTATTGAAGCAAATTCTCACATTAGAGGATTCTCAAAAATTTCTGATAATTGCATTATTGGGCCAAATACATTTCTTGAAAATACCACCATCAAAAAAAATAGTAAAGTCGTTAATACTACTATATTTAATTCTGAGATAATGGATAATGTTAATATAGGTCCTTATAGTCATATAAGACCAGGTTCTACAATTTCATCTAACAGCAAAGTTGGTAATTTCGTCGAAATAAAAAACAGCAATATATCCCAATCAGTAAAAGTTAATCATCTTAGCTACATTGGTGATACTAATATTGGCAAGTTTACAAATGTTGGAGCTGGAACAATTACGGCAAATTATGATGGTACTAAAAAAAACATCACAAACATTGGTGAATATTGTAGTGTTGGCTCTAATTCAGTTTTAATAGCACCAATAACTCTTGGGAATGCAGTAACAATTGGTGCTGGATCAGTTATTAATAAAAATGTTAAAAGTAATTCCTTAGCTATCTCCAGAGTAAAACAATTAAATATAGATAATTGGAAAAAAAACTAATTAAGTTATATGAGGAATCAATTTATCTAATTGCCAGTATCTACTCCCTTTAATCAATAAAACATCACCTTTTATTGTAATTTTATTAATTACTGGGATAATTTTATCAATTCGATTTACAATAAATATTTTATTTATAAGGCAATATTTTCTAATTTTAATTTCTAATTCTTTTTCACAAATAAATATACATCTTTGAATATCTGAATTATTTATTAATTTAAAAATTTCTCTGT